>DASVBM010000351.1:0-6179 GCA_036375835.1 Chitinophagaceae bacterium
TCAGCTCAGACATCGCATTGATGTACATATTGAAGCGCTCCTCTGCTGTGAACCTCGCCTGGATACGTTCGAAATTCCGGTTCATGGCTTTAAGCACCCTTTCGCGCGCCTCAGCTTCCAGCTGGGCGTCGGTCTTCACCACGAACGAATCTTTACCCTTGTTGTTCTCGCGCGATTCCAGCAGGTCGGCATACCGCTCCAGCGCGAGGTATTTCAGGCGCTTACGCCAGGTTTCCTTACGTTCGGCATCGCCGGAAGCGTATTGTAATTTGTCCTGGTCAAGCTGAACTTTTTCATTTTTGGTAAAATCAAAGGGAGAAGACAGTATCTCTTTGTAGAGTGCAATGATTTCCGGCAGCCTTTTCTCGTAGATCGCGTTCACCGCGTTGAAAAACTCCACGCGTCCGCCGTTGATCTCGTCATCGATGGTTGTTTCATATTTACGCAGTGCGTCGATGTCTGACTGTTCGAGGATATTTTTCTCGGGGTCCAGGTCCGAGAGATATTGCCTGAAAAGCATCTTCGAAAAAGCATCATTGATATTTTTCGGGCTGTAATGTTTTTCTTTCAACAGTGTTGCTACAGACCTTAAGATCTTTTCCTGTTTTTCGGGGGTGCCGGAGTCGTCGCCATTGCCGCCGTTCGATTTAAATGCGAAGAACAAACCACACAATAAAACCAGGGCAACCACGGGCCATCCTTTTTTGCTCACCATATACTGCAAAATTTTAGTCATTCTTTTCAAAAATAGCGTAAAACGTGGTCGTCGCTTTACATACCTTCCTTATTAACAAACTTTTGCCCGGATTACCGGACAGCGGGAAAATTGCTTACAGGCGGTGGAACTTAAGACGAATGGGCTGCGGATTCATTACCGGCAAAGACTAATGCTTTGTGAAACCAGGGATAATGAAATTTTTGCGGCAATAGCAGTTTTATTTACTTTTGCCGTCCAACAAACGGAGGATGTAGCTCAGTTGGTTAGAGCGACAGTTTGTGGCACTGTAGGTCGTGGGTTCGAAACCCATCATTCTCCCAGGAAACCTTGTAAGCTTGTTTACAAGGTTTTCTTTTTAATTACAGGAAAATGAACTGGATACTGATCCTCATCCCGATTATTTCGGCATTTATCGGATGGTTTACCAACTGGATAGCGATCAAAATGCTGTTCCACCCCCGTGAGCCGAAAAAAATACTCGGCATTACCTTTCATGGCATCTTCCCTAAAAGGCAGCAGCAGTTTGCCGAAAAACTGGGCAAACTGGTAAGCGAGGAACTGCTGTCATTCAGCGATATTGAAACTAAAATCACCAACCCGGATAATCTGGAGAAGATCATGCCGATGGTGGACAAGCACATAGACGAATTCCTCCGGGTTAAACTCGCCGACGCGATGCCGGTGATCAGCATGTTCATCGGCGACAAAACCATCAACCAGCTGAAAGAGATCTTCCTTGCCGAGATGCGCAGCCTGTTTCCGCAGATCATGGGTAATTACATGGGCAAGCTGAAGGATGAACTTGACCTGGAAAGTATCGTGGTACAGAAAGTGGCTTCGTTTTCCAGTGATAAACTCGAGTCGATACTGAACCAGATCATGTCACGCGAGTTCAAGTTCGTTGAGATCATCGGCGGGGTGCTCGGCTTTGTTATCGGGCTCATCCAGGTATTACTAACGATTTTGTCGACCTGATAGCCGTGGCCACCGACATTCGGCGGTTTATGTCCCCTGCAATACTTTATTTTGCCGTTTATACCGAATAAACACTTCCATCCGGTTCGCCCGGAGGAATTTTGTACAGTCCCTTAACGACTAAACTTTTTACATGAGAAGCGTTTTTACCTTACTCGCGGTTTATATTTCATTAATTGTCAATGCACAGCCCCCGGTCGGCAGGCAGGGGAACTTCACCAGCATGAACGCCGGTCATATATATGGGAAGGTGGTGGATGCGAAGACGAATAAGCCGATAGACGGCGCGTCGCTGCAGCTGACTGGCAACCGTTTCGATTCCGCTACCCGCAAAATGGTTCCCTATACCCTGCGTGCGGGCATCACCCAACCCAACGGTGATTTTGACTTCGACCAATTGCCTGTAAGGGGAAACCTTACTTTGAGGATATCGGCGATCGGGTACCTGGAAGCAACCGAAAATATCAGTTTTGGCTTCGGAAACGGACGTGGCAGGAATGGCGGCGGCGTGAACAATCCGCCAGCTGAGGGTGGAGACCAGGGCTCGGCAACGCAGAACATCATGAACATGATCGACCGCGATCTCGGCAATATCAAGCTCACTCCCACTGAAGCAACACTGGAGAATGTAACCGTTACGGCGGTGAAGCAGCTGTTTGAGATGGGTGTAGACCGTAAAGTGTTCAACGTAGACCGGAACATCGTCAGCCAGGGACAAACCGCAACCGAGGTGATGAAGCAGATCCCTTCGCTGAGTGTTGACATCGATGGTAATGTTACCATGCGGAACGCCACGCCCCAGTTATTCATAGACGGGCGGCCTACCACCCTTACACTTGACCAGATCCCTGCAGACATCATCGAACGGGTTGAACTCATTACCAACCCCTCCGCCCAGTTTGATGCCTCCGGGGGCAACGCGGGGATTTTGAATATCGTGTTAAAGAAGAACCGCCGCGTGGGCTATAACGGTGGCATCCGTTCCGGAGTCGACAGTCGCGGGCGCGGCAACCTGGGCGGCGACATCAACCTGAGGCAGGGGAAATTCAATTTCTTCCTGAACGGCATGTATCACATGAGACGCTCGAAATCATGGGGAGAAACCCAACGCGAATACCTCGACGCCCAGCGTTATAGTTTCAGCCAGGTAAGCGAAGGGGAAAACGAGGGGCGTATGGGTTTCATCCGCGGAGGTGTGGATTTCCTGATGGACAACCGCAATACATTCACCATTACGATGAACTTTAATCGCGGGAAATTTGAAAATGAAGACCTGCAGCAAACAGATACTGCAGCAAAAGGAAAACTGTTTGTCAGTGACTGGCGGCGGAGCAATTCGGAAGGAATATTCAAGAACCTCGGCACCCAGCTCGGCTATAAACACAATTTTACGAAACCGGGACATGAGCTCACCGCTGATCTTAATTTCAACAAGAGCAACAACGAGAATAACAGCAACATTATAACCCAGTCTTACCTGCCTTACAGTAATGACCCGCGTTACCCTTACCCTGCGTTCATCAACACCATGTCCGGCGGTGAAACCCGAAACCTGGTTATGCAGACCGACTATGATAACCCGGTTACCGAAAACAAAAAGATCGAATTCGGGGCGCGCGCATCGATCAGGGATTTCGAAAACCTGAACGACCAGCATTTTATAAACAAGAATTATAACCAGGATAATATTCTCAGTACGAAATACCAGTATACCGACAAGGTATACGCGGCCTATAGCATCTATAGTTTCAAGATGAAGTCATGGAGCATTCAGCTGGGACTCCGCGCGGAAAGTTCGGATTACAACGGCACCCAGAATTTTGAAGGCGTTGACTCTTCATTCAGTGTGAAATTCCCGGTAAGCCTCTTCCCCAGCGCGTTCATCACCAAAAAAATTGACGACCGGCAGGACCTGCAGTTCAATTATTCAAGACGGATCAACAGGCCGAATTTCTTCCAGCTCATTCCGTTCGTCGACTACTCCGATCCCAACCTGAATGTTGGAAACCCCGGCCTGAAACCGGAGTTCACTAATTCATTCGAACTTTCATACAACTATACATTCAACCGCACCGATAATTTCCTGGCCAGCGTATTTGCGAAGCAGAACAACGACCTGATCACCCGCTACCAGTACTATGGCCGCGACAGTCTCCTGTTCAATACTTATATCAACGCGAACTCGAGCTTCACCTTCGGGGTTGAGCTGACACAACGCTTTGCAGTGATGAAGCCCTGGGAAACCAGCATTAACTTCAACCTCTTCAACTCGAAACTGAATGTGAATTCTACTGATGGAAAGTCCACGATCACCAATCAGCTCACCAGCTGGTTTGTAAAATGGAATAATACGATTAAGCTCGGCCAGGGCGTGACAGCGCAATTGTCTGCAGACTATTATGCAAAAACCGTTTTGCCGGGTGAAGGCGGACGTGGCGGCGGCGGACGTGGCGGAATGATGTATGGCGGCGGCCAGCAGACCACGGCACAGGGATATATCAAACCACGATACAGTGTTGACCTCGGTATTCGCAAAGAATGGGCGCTCAAGGGCGGCAATACGGTTTCACTTGGATTGAATATGAACGACATCCTGAGAACACAGGTTTATTCCACTCACTCCGAATCACCCTTCTTTATACAGGATTCAGAACGAAGAAGAGACCCGCAGGTGTTGAGGCTGAACCTGCAGTGGCGTTTTGGCAAGTTTGATCCGAACCTGTTCAAACGCCGCAACAACAGGCAACCGGAAGACGACAGCGGAATGATGGGTGGAATGTAATAGCCCTGAATAAAGAAGGCCTTCCTACGGATGGCCTTCTTAGTTTTTTATATGAAGCTGTTTCCTGCTTGTCACATGCAGTTTTACTCGTTCTTTCCCTGCAGCATCGGAACAAAGGAAAACAGGTCAAATGATTCTTCCTTCAGGCTGCCGTCCGGCAGTTTGGTGAGCCGCAACATCCGCTGTGCCCCGTTCTCGTCAACCGGGATCACCATCTGTGCACCGGTCTTCATTTGCTCTACCAGCTTCGGCGGTACATAAGGTGCCGCGGCGGTGATGATCACCTTATCAAAAGGAGCAAAAGCCGGTAACCCTTCAAAACCGTCGCCGTAGAAAAACCGGATATTCGGGTATCTGCCCTTCAGTACAAAAGCCCGGTGTTTCTCGTAAAGTTTTTTCTGCCTCTCAATGGTGAACACGCGCGCGCCCATCTCAGCCAGTACCGAAGCCTGGTAAACACTGCCGGTGCCGATTTCCAGCACTTTCTCGTTGGGTTTTACATTGAGCAGCTGAGTCTGGTAAGCCACAGTATAAGGCTGCGAAATGGTCTGCCCTTCGCCTATCGGGAATGCGCGGTCTTCGTAAGCGATTTTGTCAAAGGCTGAGTCGAGGAAAAAATGCCGGGGTATATTGTTGATCGCGTTCAGGACATTCTCGTCGGTGATCCCTTTTTCCCGCAGCAACTGAACCAGCTGTTTTCTCAGACCCTTGTGCTGGTATGTATCCTCGTATTTGCGCATGAAGCAAAGTTAGTCCTATGTTTCAGCCTTCACCGGTCTGTGGACATAAAAAACCTGCGAAGAATTTCTTCACAGGTTTTGCCGGCAGGCAGAATCCACAATGTTTCAGTGAGTTCCCGCTATCTCATTTCAATTTCATGTCGCTGATGATGCCGTTAATTTTCTGCTGCAGTTCCGCATATTTCGGCTCATATTCGCCTCGGCTGGCAAGCCTGGTATTCACGCTGAAATAAAATTTGATCTTGGGCTCGGTTCCACTGGGACGCGCAGAAATCTTGCTGCCGTCTGCAAGAATGAATTGCAGTACATTACTCTTCGGGAGGTTGATGTCCCATTCCTGCCCGGTTTCCAGGTTACGGCCTTTCTGCAGCTGGTAATCGAGCAGTTCTTTTACCGGAGATCCGTTGATCGATGCCGGGGGATTTTTCCGGTAACCTTCCATCATGTCCGCGATCTCTTTCTGCCCGTTCATGCCTTTCCGCGTGATACTGATCAGGTGCTCGAGGTAGAAGCCATAGCGGATATAGAGTTCAAGCAGTTTATCAAACAGCGTCTTTCCCTCCTGCTTTTCCACCGCTGCCATCTCGCACAACATGGCGACTGCACTGATCGCGTCTTTATCACGCGTGCCGCTGCCGATCATCAGGCCAAAACTTTCTTCGCCACCCACGATATAGTTTTCGGCGCCCTCCTTCTCGCGGATCAGTTGTGCGATCCATTTAAATCCGGTGAGCACATTGTAACAGGCCACTCCGTTCTGCCGCGCGATTTCGTTGATCATGTCAGTGGTAACGATCGTGGAGACCACCATATCGTTCGGCTGTGCCAGCCCTGCGTTCTTCCTTGCCTCGATCACGTAGGTGAAGGCCAGCACCGCGGTCTGGTTTCCGTTCATCAGCACCCATTCGCCCTTATGATTTTTCACGCCGATACCTACACGGTCGGCATCCGGATCGGTACCGAG
>DASVBM010000353.1:0-3628 GCA_036375835.1 Chitinophagaceae bacterium
GAGGTTTATCACCAATGCCATATTCATGGAGTCCTTACGCGCCAGCGCAGTCTGGAGGTCCTGTATGTATGCATCCTTTGCGCCCAGGCTTTCCAGCGATTTCCGGATGCTTTCAGCCTGTGAGGCAGACACTACCGAAAGATCCTGCATCTGCTTCAGCACCGTGGTATTGTTCTCTTTCAGGTAATCGATCTGCTTATTCAGGTCTTCGACCCTCTTCTGCATATTATTGTTTTCCGTGCGGGAAGCTGAGAGTTCAGCGGCCAGGTTATTCTTGTCGCGGTTACAGTCCATCAGGTTCGACTGCAGGTGCAGGTATTGAACCCGGAGGGTATCATAATCATTCAGAACCGATTTGAATTTCTTCGAACTAACGCAGGAGAACAGCAGCGGCGCGGTCAGGAGTACGGCTATCAACGATCTTTGTTTCATAACATCGCTTTTGATATGCAAACAAAGATACGCAGCCGCGCTTGTTGGTGAACCAGGCTCCCGCCTGCGGGCCGGAAACACCTGCAGCCTTGCAACAGCGAATCCGGTAAAATAGTCCGCGACCCGGTGGTTACTTCATGTTCATCAGGTCGATCATCAGGTTGAACGCATCAATGGAAGTGGCGTTATTCAATTTCAGTGGTTTGATAATATAGCCTGAAACGCCCAGCTGTTTTGCGGCTTCACGATCCACCTTTTCATCCGAAGTGGTGATGATAAAACACTTGAGGTCTTTCCAACGCTCATCGTTCCGTAGAATGGAAAGCAATTCCAGCCCGTTCATCTTCGGCATATTGATATCGATCAGCGCCACATCCGGGTGAACAGGGTTCTCGCGCTGCAGCAGTTCAAGCGCCTCTTCGCCGTTCTTGGCGATATTGAGATGGTAGAAAATTTTCATTTTATCCAGCGACCGACGGATATCAATCGCGTCCAGTTGGTCATCTTCGACCAGCAGAATGTTAATCAGCTTCTCCATAATTAATGTTTGCTCCATGTGAAAGAAAATGTGGCGCCTTCGCCCGGTACTGAGCTCACCGAAATCCGTTCATTGCGTTTATCCAGAATCTTTTTTACGATTGCCAGTCCTACTCCTGTGCTTTCAAAGCTGTCGCGCTCTTTCAGCGTCTGGAATATGATAAATATCCGCTTATGATACTGATCGGGTATACCCGGCCCGTTATCCTGGACAAAGAATTCATATTTCTCACCTGAATCCCTGTAAAATATCTTTATTTCCCCGTGTTCCTTATCATTGTACTTGACCGCATTGCTCACCAGGTTTGCGAATACCTGGAACAGCGGTATCCGCTCGGTCGGTATTACCGGCAGCCGTTCGGGAATCAGGATCCGGATATCCCTGTCGGCCGGCAGGCTGTCTTTCACCTCTTCCAGCAGCTCGTTTACGTCAACCGGTTCTTTCGGCACAATTTCTTTACCAATTCGTGCATAGGAAAGGATACCATGGATCAGGTTTTCCGTCCGGATCACCCTGCCCTTGATCAGCTGCAGGTATTCCGCCAGTTTAGGCGTCAGTTCCGACTGGTGGTCCTCCTCTATCCATGAAACCACGTTGTCGATACCCCGCAGCGGCCCCTTCAGATCGTGGGAAACAATATGCGCAAACTGGTCCAGCTCCTCGTTCTTCTCCTTCAGCAGCGAAATATTCGTTGAAAGCTCCTGTGCCATATGGTTCAGCGATTCAGCAAGGGCGGTGAGCTCGTCATTGCCCTTATCCTCGAGGTTCACATTATAATTTCCCGAGGCGATGGTATCGGCCATATTCACCATCTTCTTGATACGCCTCGATATCCGGCTGATCAGAACCGTGACCACCAGCAGCGCTGCGAGCATTGAAATGCCGGTGAGGACGATGACCATCACGTTCGCCCGTTTCGCGGCCACAGCCAGCAGGGCGCGCCGCTCGTCACGCACTTTGTATTCCTGGTTGGCGAACTCCCGGAACTTTGCCTGCAGCCTTAATTGCAGCGACTTCTCGCCAGCGGTCTTCTCCCGGTACAGCTTATTAAATGCGGTGATGTTTTTTTCGTCTATGCTGGCCAGCAATTTTGCCTGCCGCAGCGGTTCGGTGTATCCCTCCACCCACTGCTCGTGAAGCGCCTGTATCTCGTTTAATAACCGGATCTGCGAGGTGTCGTCGGTAAGATGCACCACCTCCTTCAGGATGCTTTCATTTTCGGCAGCGGCAGAGTCATAGGCCTCGATGAAATAACGCTCACCCGTAAGCAGGAATCCACGGAGGCCGCTCACCATGTTGATGGTGTTTCGCTGAAAACGGCTGCTGCTTCTGACAATCTCTGTAGAACGGGAAAGGAATTCGGCATTCTCCCGCACCTGCTCAGACAACCGGTAGTTGATGTAGGTAGTAAAAGAGAAAAGCAGGAGGATGAAAATGAAGCTGAGTAATATGAAAGTTGAGATCTTCATCGGGAACGAACATAAAACAAATACTGAAATCAATCACCAGCCGCTCAGCCTCCTGATAATTCTAATCAGATTCCAATCCGCACAAAAAAAGCAGCTTTCGCTGCTTAGTATCTTGGTTTGTATCCTCCGCCTGATCCGCCGGGCCTGCCGCCACCGTATCCACCCGATCCGCCTCTTCCACCGCCATAACCACCGCCGGAGCTGCGCCCGCCGCCGGGGCCCCGATCTTCCGCTTCCTTCACCACCAGTGTTTTTTTGCCGATCGCAAGATCATTCAGCCCTTCAATCGCTTCCAGCCCCTCCTGCCTCACCGGCATATCCACAAAGGCAAAACCTTTGCTTTTCCCGGTTTCCTTGTCAATTGCCACTTTCACTGAATTAACAGTACCGAATTTTTCGAAGAACTCAGTCAGTTCAGCATCATCCATGTCGTATGGCAGGCCTGCCACAAAAATTTTCATTAGAGAAGTTTTGGCGAATGTACAGAACTTCTGCTGTGATTATGCTAATCTCAATTGTGGTTTTAGTGTAAAATCAATGCAGCAAAATCGGCATCTTCAGCAAAGCGCCCACTCAGTCTGCCGTTTTTTTATACAAAACAGCGCACAGTGGGAAAAGCCTGTGCAGTTTCCGGATCTGTGTAGCGAATCCGGGTTGAGATACCGCGTTACCGGCCGCAGCCGGCCTTTGGAGGGTTTGTGTTTGCCGGAAACCAGGACTCATAATCAGAACCTTACCCGGTACCGCCCGAAACTTTTACATTCTCCTCCTGCCCATGGCATGCTTTTTTTAGATTAAATGGAACAAAAGACGAGTCTATGAATAACAGAAGAAACAGTGAGGAAAGACCGCCAAGGAAAAGATTCTTAGTAAGGAAGGCCGCCGAACTGGTAAGATCAGTAAAATTAACCGGTGAGAAAGCGCAGTCAGCCGGAACAGGAATGATCACCAGCGCTGCCGCGAAATTCAACCAGCTATTTGGATCACCGGATTCACAGATACAGGCGCATTGACGAGACAGGGACGGAAATGTCCCTGTTTCCTTTTTACTCTGGCAGATAAATCCTAACTTACAGTGGTAGTTCTTCAACAAAACCGGCCAGGCTATACGCGTGCAACCGTTTCAGGATTGTCTAACTAAAACTGAACATATGGATTCACATGCCACTATTTACCGGTATACGCTCTT
>DASVBM010000311.1:0-5870 GCA_036375835.1 Chitinophagaceae bacterium
GCGGGGACGGGGTTAGGAGAATCTGCCGCCTGCAGGATCGCAGCCATGTATCATATGGTTTCGAATCCCGGATGCACTTCGTTTGCTGAGCGCTGCCGGAGACAGACCCTGGAGGGATCAACGGCGGGTTTCTGTCTAATAAAAAAGGTCCAGCCTTCGCTGGACCTTTCCAAAATATCATACGGCCTGATTACAAAGTAATAATCCGGCTTTTGCTTTCAATATCCACCAGTTCTATGTCAAACACCAGGTCCTGTCCTGCCAACTGGTGATTCGCGTCCAGGGTCACACTGTCTTCCCTGACATCAACGATCACAACCGGGAACTGCTGGCCGGCGCCATTGTTCATCATCAGCTGCATGCCCACTTCCGGGTTCATATCCTCCGGGAATTTTTCTTTCGGGAAATCCATCACCAGTTCCTGGTGTCTCTGGCCATAAGCCTCATCCGCCGGGATATTGATGGTTCTTTTATCGCCGACATTCATTCCCATTACGCCGTTGTCAAACCCGGGTATCACCGCACCGCTGCCCACCTCGAATTCCAGTGGCTCACGGCCTTCGCTGCTGTCGAATGTTGTTCCGTCTGTTAACCTGCCATGATAATGCACCTTGACCTTATCACCTTGTTTTACCTGCTGCATTTTTGAAAAAGATTTTGATTAGGAACCCGGTAGCGGACCGTCACCGAAGAATGCATCGTCAATAAATGGAATCGGCCGGATTCAGCCGGCAAGGTACAGCATGCCTGTTCCTCAGGCAATTAATTCTTATCTTTCGGCTGTTAAATATTCTGAATGAGAAAGCTTGTTGCCTCGGTCGTTCTGTTGTGTAGCCTCACCTGTAAATCGCAGGAAATCACCCGAAATGATGCTGCTGCTGAAAACATTATTCCCGGAGCCGCAAGAACGCAGGTGTACCTGCCGCTGTTAAAAAACAAGCGTGTGGCTGTCTTCGCCAACCATACCGCGACGGTGGGTAACAGCCACCTGGTAGACACACTTAAGAAGCTCGGCGTGAATATCGTGAAAGCGTTTGGGCCTGAACACGGTTTTCGCGGCACGGCCGATGCCGGCCAGAAACTGGACAACTATATCGACTCCGCCACCGGCATCCCCGTGATCTCGCTCTATGGAAAAAAACGCAGGCCATCTGCCGCGGACCTTGCAGACGTCGATGTACTACTGTTCGATATCCAGGACGTGGGAGTGCGTTTTTACACCTATATCTCCTCGCTCCAGGAATACATGGAAGCCGCATTCGAATACGGTAAACCATTAATGATCCTGGACCGGCCGAATCCCAATGGCCATTATGTGGACGGCCCGGTGCTCGACACCGCCTACCGGAGCTTTGTAGGCATGCAGCCGGTGCCGGTTGTATACGGCATGACGATTGGCGAGTACGCCCGCATGATCGCAGGAGAAAAATGGTTGTCGGAAAAAGCGAATGAACGCTATGCTTATTACCTGGGAGCGCAGAACTCACCCGACACGGCTTTTCATTTCCTGGTGATCAAATGCGCGAACTACGACCATTACAGCAAATATGAGCTGCCAGTGAAGCCCTCCCCCAACCTTCCGGATTACGCCTCGATCTATTGGTATCCTTCCACCTGTTTCTTCGAGGGCACTGTGCTCAGTGAAGGGAGGGGTACCGACCACCCGTTCTGTATCTTCGGTCATCCAGCTCTTCCAAAAACCCTGTTTGCCTTCACCCCCACGGCCAGAGAAGGAGCCGCAAATCCCAAATTCAAAGGGCAGCGCTGCTTTGGCTGGAACCTTTACGGAACGAAAGACGAAGTGCTGAAAACGGTGGACAACCAGCTCCAGCTAAAATACCTGTTGCAGGCATGGCGCCTCTTTCCTTCGAAAGACAGCTTTTTCCTCCGCCCTAAAACCGGCCAGTACTTCTTCGATAAGCTGGCTGGGAGTGATGAACTCAGGAAACAAATCATTGCCGGAAAATCAGAAGCAGAGATTCGTGAAAGCTGGGAGCCTGCACTGCAACGGTTTAAAACGATCCGTAGAAAATACCTGTTGTATAAAGATTTTGAATAGTGAGCCCGGTCATTTCAGGTTTCCGATTTCTGTTTGTAATTTGTAGCCCTAAGCGGAAATAGCTCACCTGGTAGAGCGACAGCTTCCCAAGCTGTAGGTAGCGGGTTCGAGTCCCGTTTTCCGCTCCGCAAAGCCGGCCGGTTATGGCCGGCTTTGGAATTTCCAGAACTCTGGTATCCTGCCACTACATTTGCGCCATGAGACCCGATGAGACCAGGATCGTTTTTATGGGCACGCCTGAATTCGCAGTGGCTTCGCTGGATGCACTTCTGAAAGCCGGCTGCAATATTGTGGGCGTTGTAACCGCGCCGGATAAACCCGCGGGCCGCGGCATGAAACTCACTGAAAGCCCGGTAAAAAAATACGCGGTCTCGAACGGTTTGAACGTACTGCAGCCGGAAAAGCTGCGATCGCCTGAATTCCTCACCCAGCTGGAAAACCTCCGCGCCGACCTGCAGGTGGTTGTCGCCTTTCGAATGTTACCGGAAGCGGTCTGGAGCATGCCGCCGCTTGGAACCATCAACCTGCATGGCTCGCTTCTGCCTCAATACCGCGGTGCGGCCCCCATCAACTGGGCCGTGATCAACGGTGAGATAGAAACCGGCGTCACTACTTTCAAACTGAAACATGAAATAGACACGGGTGATATCCTGTTGCAGGAACGCTTTGCCATCGGTGAAGATGAAACCGCCGGCGAAGTGCACGATAAAATGAAAGACATCGGCGCCGCCCTGCTGGTAGAAACGGTAAAACAGCTGGCGGAAGGAACGATTGAAGAAATGCCACAGGATGCATATGGCAGGGATATCCGCCATGCGCCGAAGATCTTTACCGAACACTGCAAAATCAACTGGGAACGCAGCGTAGCGGATATCCATAACCTCGTACGGGGCCTGTCTCCTTTCCCAGGCGCGTTCACGCAGCTGAAAGATAAAATGCTGAAGGTTTATCGCAGCCGAAAAGAATTGATGCAGCACGATGACGAAACCGGGAAAGTGATCACCGATGGCAAATCATACCTCAAGTTTGCCTGTAAAGACGGATACCTGCACATTACCGACCTTCAGATGGAAGGAAAGAAAAGAATGGGCGTGGAAGAGTTTCTTCGTGGTTACCGGTTCGACGCAAAGACCTGATCAGTTGTTATACACCAGCTCTACTTCAAACTTCGTGTCGTTGATACCCAGCGCGGAAGACGCGGCGTTGCTCATCCGGCAAACCAGCCCGTTATTTTCCCGCAGCTCCGGAAGCTTCTCCAGCACCTTCGCATAGATTGTCCTGCCGTTAGCCGTCACTTTTACGATGGTATTTTCCGGGATGCCCGTCACCAGTAAATAATACTTGTTGTCATTCCAGCCGCTGGTTGATTTGAACGTGGCCGCGGTACCTGTCATTTTTCTGGCCTGGCTGCCTGCCGAAGCCGACGCGTAGGCCGCGGCAAAATATCCTTCCGGGTAGTTACCGGAGGCAGCAGTATAAACGGGCTCGCTTTCTGAAGCGGGCGTTACCTCGATGGGTGCTGTACCGGCTGCTATGGAAGGAGTTGTTGAGATTTCCGCACGGGGCGAATCTTTTTTATCGGCAACCGGAGCTGCAACAGATTTCTCCGCAGGTGCAGCATCCTGAAGTTCCGGCGCTACGGGTGAATACCTGAGGTAACCTACAATCACCTCCTGTCCCTGTTTCACGATGTCTTCGGAGAGCCCGTTCCATTTTACCAGCAGTTTTTGCGGCACGTTGTTGTAACGCCTGCCCAACTGGTAGAGGTTATCGCCCTTGCCGATAGTATGATACAAGGGCTTCAGTCCCGCGGCATTCTTCAGTTCCGCCTGAACAAAGTTCCCGGTAGTAAGCGGGATGCGGATCACCTGGCCGATCTGCAGCGACGCATCGTGCTTCAGTTTGTTTGCCTGCGCAATCTCTTTAGGTGAAAGATGGTATATACGGGCGAGGCTGTAGAGCGATTCCTTTGGCTGAACCGTATGCTCAATGAAGAGCAGGTTCTTTTCTTTCTGCACCTGCGTCTGCTGTGCCGACACACAGGTGAAAGCAAGCAGGAATATTCCCAGCCAGACTGAAAATTTCATAGATAATGGAATTTATGCCGCTAATTTAGGTTTTTAAAATCCTCCAGTTGGAAGGGTAGTAATTATTTGTCCGGTTGGTAAGATTTTTTACCCATCCCAGTCCGCAACGCCGGTAAGTGATCCTGCACCATCCCTGTGGACCAGTGAAATGCATATCCTGCTTCCTGAGATATGCAACCGCCTGTTCCGTTGAAACTTCCTGTTCCGGGAACATTCCATCGATCGCTGAAACAGCCAGGGCGTGGTCCGGAATTAATGTATCGCCTTTCGGGCTACCAAGGGCAATACCGGCCTGCCGGATATATAATTGTTTCATCAGCTGCCGGAGCGGGTTAACAAACATGGCCGGAAATAACCGGAGCGTTTCCGCGTGCTTGAATATTTCGCTGCCTTCGGGCAGGTGGATGAACGCATTAACCAGCGCGCTTTCTTTTGTATTGGCAAAACTCATCGCTGCCTCCGGTAACCGCGCCTGCGAAACCATGTTTTCCTGGCGGAACACCGCTATAAAAAATCCTTCCCCTTCCACCCGGTTGGGAAAAAAGCGGAATCCGGTGGCACCGTGTTTCGCCGAACGGCTGCGAGCTATATTCCATTCCTCCGGAACGGGTATATCAACCGGTGAGAGTTGAAACCCATCGATGATAAAATCAAGAATGTCCTCATCTTCTTCAACAGAGTAAGAACAGGTGGAATAGATCAGCAGGCCTCCCTGTTTCAGTGAAGGGATGATATCGGCGAGTATGCGCTGCTGGCGCTGGCAGCAAAGGTGTACATTGCCGGGACTCCACTCCTGCACCGCTTCCGGGTCACGCCTGAAGAGGCCGCTGCCGCTGCAGGGAACGTCGGTAACGATCACGTCGAAAAAGCCTTTCAGCGCACTGAAGTCCTTTGAATCATTATTGGTGATGACTACGTTCCCGTCGCCCCACTTGGTAACGTTTTCCTGGAGTATGTTGACCCTTGATTTGATCACCTCGTTCGACACCACCATTCCCTTCCGGAAGAAGGAAGACAGTAACGTACTCTTGCCACCCGGTGCCGCGCAAAGATCCAATACCTTTGGGTTAGTGAACCCGGCCGCTGCCGAGTCCAGCACATGCCAGAGAAACATGCTGCTTGCTTCCTGCACATAATAAGCGCCTGCATGCAACAAAGGATCCAGGGTAAACTTCGGGCGGTGGGAAAGGTAATAACCATGCTTGCACCAGGGCACCCGGGAAACCGAAGGAGGCTTATCACCACTTTCACTATTAAAAATCAATGTACCCGGGTCGCTGATCTTTTCCGGGTTCAACCGTATGGAAGTTACCTGCCTCCCGGTTTCGTGGACGCTCCTGAACGCGGCTTCATCAAAGCCGGGAACGGTTTGCAATGACTTTATTAATTGCTCCGGTACCTGCACCCGGCAAAGAAAAGTAAATTGGTGTTATCGGAAATGTTGATTGAACCGGAACGCTGGTTTTGATGACCGATGATTTGTAATGGTATTCATGGAAGCGGATATCCGGCACCTTAGGTGGTCCTTACCCGGACCTTAGGTGGTCCTTACCTGGAGCTTAAGTGAGTCTTACCTGGACCTTAGGTGAGTCTTACCTGGACCTTAGGTGGGTCTTACCTGGACCTTAGGTGGGTCTTACCTGGACCTCAGGTGAGTCTTACCTGGACCTCAGGTGAGTCTTACCTGGACCTTAGGTGGATCTTACCTGGACCTTAGGTGGATC
>DASVBM010000460.1:0-5708 GCA_036375835.1 Chitinophagaceae bacterium
ATTATTACTTTGTAATCAGGCCGTATGATATTTTGGAAAGGTCCAGCCTTGGCTGGACCTTTTTTATTAAATCAGAAACCCGCCGTTGATCCCTCCAGGGTCTGTCTCCGGCAGCGCTAAATATATAAAACTCGGCACCTCGGTTGCCTGGGCAGCAAACGAGGTGTATCCGGGATTCAAAACAGTATGAGACACGGCTGCTATCCGTCAGGGGCAAATTCTCCTAACCCCGTCCCCGCCATGCTAGCTACGTGGCTTCCGGTTATACAGGTAGCCCAGCCATAGTCCGCAGAGCGCCCAGCTGACCAGTGCGTCGATCAGGTATGCCCAGATGTCGAAGAAATCAAACCAGATGTGGCCGGTATAAGGCTGGTTGATGAATGTGATAAGGCCGACAAAGACGGAGCCGGCAAAGATGGTTCCGAATGAAGGCAGCTTCAACCGGTTGAAGATCCACATCAGTAACCAGACCATGATCACATTCGAGAGGAACAGGCGAACCATGTTCATGATCATCGCGGCGGTATCACCCTGGTTGGACGTGTGATACTGGATACTCGCCCAGGGTTTGCCGTTTGCCTGCTCCATTATTTTTTGTCTTTCTTCCTTTGTTGCATGTTCAGGCATGCCAGGCACCATATATCCGCCTTCTTCAGGCAGGTTGGCTGCAAGGGCCTGGAGTATCGCAGCTTCGTTCGGTGTGTATTTGTTTGCGGGTCGATGGCAATCCAGGATGGTCCAGGAAAGACTTTGCCAGATGAAAATCAGGAGACCGCCCACAATGGCGCCGATAATTGTTCGCTTCATGCTGTTTGTTTTATCGCGTTAAGCTACAAAAGCATATCGGGGTATGCAACCAGGCGCGGAATGATGTGATTGCAGTGTTGAAAACCTGTTATGCAACGAGGTTTTTTTCCGGCGCTTTGCTCTTACGGTAGCCTGCGTAATACGAAGCCAGTAAAACGCTGGCGATCGTGGTCAATCCCAGGCAGATAACCGAACCTTCAAAACCGAAAGCGCCACCGGTAAGAATATCCGGACCCTTCTGTGATTGCTGCATCAGGCCGGAGATGGGCACACCACTTACTTCAAAGCCGAAGACCGGTCCCTGGAAATAGTTCCAGCTGAAGTGCAGAAAAACGGAAAACCAGAGATTACGGGTAAACAGGTAATTAACGCCGAGTAATATCCCGGCAACGAAGATGTTGAGTATGGCCAGCAGTGTGATGTGTGCATTCAGTGAATGAAACAGGGCGAAGATTGAAGCGGAAATCAGCAGCGCGACCCATTTGCCGGAGCTTTGCATCAGATTATTCAGCATATAGCCGCGGAATGCGATCTCTTCGGTGAACGCCACGATGATAAACAGCAGGAAAGAAAGCAGTTGTTCCTGGGGTTGCCAGGAGGCAGAAGTGAAAAACAGGTGTCCGGTCATAACCAGTATCATTGAACCCGTTGCCAGCAACAGTGTTCCCAGGAAGAAACCGGAAGCTGCCTGGCCGCGGTAGCCCCGCCACTGAAATCCCATCGAGCGGATCGACTGCCTGTCAATCAATCGCCGGAACAGGAAACCGATGCCGGTCATTACCACAGCCACAACAAGATAGTTCATCAGGAAACCCGGAAGCGATTCGTCGTTATCTGGCTGTTTGCCCGAGGCCGCGCGGATCACCGCGAAAAGCAGCTGCACCGCTGTGATGATCGCCAGGCTGAGCATTACGTACAGCAATACGCGTAGCCATCCGAATTGTACCAGGGGTTTGTTATCCGTTGTCATTCTTCCTTACTTTGCCGTTATTAAAACTAAACGATGCTGGCAAATTACAGATTTACTGCTGCAGAAAGGCTCATGAAATATGTACAGGTAGATACGCAAAGCGATCCGCAGTCGGATTCACATCCTACCACCGAAAAACAAAAAGACCTGTCGGCGATGCTTGTCGAAGAGCTGAAGCAAATGGGAATAGCGGACGCACACATGGATGGCTTCGGTTACGTATATGCCACAATCCCTGCGAATACAGAAAAGAAAGTTCCCGTGATCTGCTTCTGCGCGCACGTTGACACGGCGCCGGATGCCAGCGGTACCAATGTGAAGCCCATCCTGCACGAGCAGTATGACGGAAAAGACATCGTACTGCCGGACGATAACAGCCAGGTTATCTCCACCGAGGCCTACCCTTACCTTAAGGAGCACATTGGCAGCGCGGTGATTACAGCAAGTGGGAAAACCCTGCTGGGTAGTGACGACAAGGCAGGCGTGGCCATCATTATGGATATGGCGGCTTACCTGGTTACCCACCCGGAACTGAAACACGGCACCATTAAAATACTCTTCACGCCAGATGAAGAAGTGGGAAAGGGGACCGCGAAGGTGGACCTGAAAAAGCTCGGTGCCGACTTCGGCTATACACTCGACGGCGGCGCATTGGGCGATTTCGAAGATGAGACTTTCAGTGCTGACGGCGTAACGATCGATATTCACGGTGTAATCTCTCACCCCGGCACCGCGAAAGGAAAGCTGGTGAATGCGCTGAAAATCGCCGGCGAAATACTGGCCGCGCTTCCAACCAATGAATTCAGTCCCGAAACAACTGAAGGACGGCAGGGGTTTGTACACCCCACGCGGGTCCAGGGGATCGCGGAAAAAGCGACCATTGAATTTATTGTCCGTGATTTTGTGACCGCGAAGCTCCAGGAACATGAGGAAAGGCTGAAGCGCATTGCATCTGAAGTGATGAGCCGCCACCCGAAGGCGTCGATGGACTTCAGGGTGCAGGAACAATACCGCAATATGAAAGAGGTGCTCGACAAACATCCGGAGGTTTCAGAGAACGCCGCCGAGGCTTACCGCCGCGCGGGTGTAACGCTGAAAAATGAGCCGATACGCGGCGGTACAGACGGCAGCCGGCTGAGTTTTATGGGGCTTCCCTGCCCGAATATTTTTACCGGCATGCAGGCGATCCATAGTAAACATGAATGGATCGGCGTGCGCGATATGAACAAGGCGGTGGAAACACTGGTGCAACTGGTGCAGGTGTGGGAAGAAAAAGCCTGAAAACCGGTACCCGCACCAGGTTTTATCAGCCAGGTTTGTTCATCGTTTCTTAATCATAATTTTTCGGTTTACTAGGTTTCATTGAGTATCTTCAACCCCTAAATACCCCCTATATGGATATCCTCAATTACTGGTGGATTCTTTTAGCCCTTTTCATCATTTTCAGCGGGCTGGTAACGGTTAACCAGGCCACGATTGCCGTCATTACGATGTTCGGTAAATACCAGCGCATCTTACGTCCCGGACTGAATTTCAAGATCCCGGTGCTGGAGCAGATCTACAAGCGGATCAGCATACAGAACCGGTCTGTAGAACTGGAGTTCCAGGCGGTTACACAGGACCAGGCCAACGTTTACTTTAAAAGCATGCTGCTCTACGCGGTGATGAATGCGGAAGAAGAAACGATCAAAAAGGTCGCGTTCAAGTTTATCAGTGACAAGGACCTGATGCAGGCCCTGGTGAGAACGATCGAAGGGAATATCCGGTCGTACGTTGCTACCAAGCGACAGGCCGAGATCCTTGGATTGAGAAAGGACCTGGTTGAAAACGTAAAGCACGAAGTGGATCACGTGCTGGAAGACTGGGGTTATCACCTCCTTGACCTGCAGATCAACGATATCACCTTCGACAAAGTGATCCTCGACTCAATGAGCAAAGTAGTGGCTTCAAACAACCTGAAGGCCGCAGCTGAAAACGAGGGCCAGGCATTACTGATCACCAAGACCAAGGCGGCGGAAGCAGATGGTAATGCCATTAAGATCGCGGCAGAGGCAGAGCGTGAGGCGGCAAGGCTGCGCGGACAGGGGGTAGCGTTGTTCCGGGAAGAAGTGGCCAGGGGTATGAGCCAGGCTGCCGAGCAGATGAAGCAGGCAAACCTGGATACCAATGTCATTCTTTTCAGCATGTGGACGGAAGCAGTGAAGAACTTTGCAGAATACGGAAAAGGAAATATGTTGTTCCTCGACGGAAGCCCGGAAGGGATGCAACGTTCCATGAACCAGATCATGGGGATGATGAAGATGCAGACCGAAGCCAATGGGCATGGAAAATAAAACTACAGGATCTTAATTCAGCCCCGCAATGCGGGGCTTTTTTTTTCGTCTTTCTGATATTTTCAGGGGTTGGCAGGGCGGTGAGCAATGCCTTGTCTGCAATGCTGTGCAAAAGCTTTCCTAAAAACAAGCGCGATTGAAATTTATTCACACATTGGTCGTTCATTTGTTCATTGCAAGTACTTTTATCTATTATAAAACTTACGCATGGGTATATTATTACAGGCTGTAACGGATAGTATGCACACAGCCGCCACCGCAACGGGCACCGATAAATCGATATCATTGATGCAGTTGCTGCAACAGGGCGGATGGATCATGTATCCTTTATACCTGCTGTTGGCGCTGGCGATCTACATGTTCTTCGAGCGCATGATCGCTATCCGCAACGCTTCGAAGATCGATTCAAACTTCATGAACATCATCCGGGACAACATCGTTACCGGGAACGTAAGTGCCGCGCGTGCGCTGGCGAAGAACACCAATAACCCTGTTGCTCGGATCATAGATAAAGGTTTGCAGCGTATCGGTAAACCGATTGACTCGATAGAAAAGAGCATGGAAAACGTGGGAAAGCTGGAGATGTACAAGATGGAGCGCAACCTGTCTATACTCAGCCTGATCGCCGGTATCGCGCCGATGTTCGGCTTCCTGGGTACGATCGTAGGGATGGTGCAGTTGTTTTATGGAATTGCCTCGACAGGTGAACTCACGCTGAACAGTATAGCAGGTGGTATCTACACGAAAATGATCACTTCTGCAACCGGTCTGATCATCGGTCTCATGGCTTATGTAGGCCATAATTATCTCACTACGCAAATCGACAAAACGGCTTATAAGATGGAAGCGGCGAGCGCCGAGTTCCTCGATATTCTGCAGGAGCCGACACGCTAAATGAGTTTTATCAACAGAACCAGTTAACAATGGATATCAGGAAAAGATTGAGAGCGCACCCGGAAGTTCATACAGGAGCATTGAATGACATCCTGTTTATCCTGCTGTTGTTCTTCCTGATCGTATCCACCCTTGCCAACCCGAACATAGTCAGGGTGAATAATCCGCGCGGAAAAGGCGATACCAAATCAAAACAGAACATCGTGGTATCTATCGATAAGGATAATGTGATGTACCTGGGTCAGCAGCGCATTGCGGAGAACATGCTGGATTCGATGATCAGCCAGGAAGTGAACAAGGCAAAGGCATTTATGGATACCCCCGCGGTAGTGATCAATGCCGACACCATCTCTTATACCGGCAGTTTCTTCAAGATCATGGCGGCAGCCAAACGCGCAGGGGCAAAGGTGGTGGCCAATGTAAAGCCCTAAACCGGTTGCCAGGCCTTCACCATTCTTTCTTTCTGCTGCAGGTCTTTGCGGAGTTCAGTTTTAAATCCCGCGCCGTTGAATAGTTCCACCACTTCTTTACCCAGCGTTTCATTGATTTCCATAAATATCGCGCCACCGGGTTCCAGATATGCCGTTGCAAACCCGGCAATCTTCCGGTAAAAAAGCAAAGGATCTTCTTCCGGCACAAACAGCGCTCCGTGTGGTTCAAAGTCAACCACGTTTGGCTGAAGGGTACCGGCGTCAGAGAGAGGG
>DASVBM010000355.1:0-4224 GCA_036375835.1 Chitinophagaceae bacterium
GTTATTAACCCGGTTTCAGGAGGTAAAAGAAAACAAAACCTCGAAACCGCAATACACCAATTCTTCAAACCTTTCCCCCACCAGGTTGAATTCTTCCTCATGGATGGCAAAAATGATGCAGCATCACTTACCCACTGGATCACCTCCTGGAAACCGGACCGCGTGATTGCGGTAGGCGGCGACGGCACCGTTTCGCTCGTGGCAAAACAATTACTCGGAAGCCAGGTGGCCATGGGTATTCTTCCTGCCGGGTCTGCAAACGGCATGGCCCGCGAGCTCGACATCAACAACAGCATCGACGACGCGCTGCGGATTGTAACCGGCGGTGTGGTGAAAAGGGCCGACGTGATCCGCCTCAACAACGAATTCTATTGCCTCCACCTGAGCGATATCGGGCTGAATGCAAAAATCATCAAACATTTCGAAGACCGCAATATCCGCGGCTTCATCGGTTACGGAGCCGCCCTGCTAAAAAGCCTCTGGGGAAAAGAACGCATGCAGCTGACTATCGAGACCAGGAACCGCGAGATCCGGCGCGATGCGCTGATGGTGGTGCTGGCCAACGCCCGGCAGTACGGTACAGGCGCGGTGATCAATCCTTATGGAAACCTGTATGACGGTTTGTTTGAAGTGGTAATCGTAAAAAAACTCGCGGTAACCCAACTGCTGAAAATGTTGTTCCGCGCCAAACGATTCAACCCGAAGAACGTGGAAGTTTTCCATACCCGGCACGTAGCCATCGAAACAAAACACCCGGTACATTTCCAGGTGGATGGTGAGTACCTTGGTAAACTCAACCGCGTGGAAGCAACGATCGAAGCGGCGCAGTTGAACCTCCTGCTGCCACAGGGAGCCTGACTGCTTTGATCAGATGTTTCACTTAGTCCTTACTTAAAAACCCGAGCTATGTACGACTGGAGCCGTTTTGAATTACGCATGCCGCTGGCTGCAGCTTTACAAACCATTTATCGCAGCTGGGCCACTGCAGCCGGACTTCAAACCTGGCTGCTTCGTGAAGCCAGGTTCAATTCGAACGAAGGAAAGCCACGGGATCCCGGGGAACCGGTGCGTCCCGGCGACCAGTTCCGCTGGCAGTGGTATGGACGTGCAGGGGAACTGAAAGGAACGATCCTCTCCGCCAACCACATCGATGAACTTTCTTTTTCATTTGGAGAAGCAGGAAACGTGAGCGTGCAGATCCTCCCGTACAATGAGATATTCGTCTGCCAGCTGGTGCAGTCCGGCATTCCAACCGATGAACAAAGCATCAATAGCTATCATACCGGATGCATGAAAGCCTGGCTGTTTCATTTAGCAAACCTGAAATCGATTATTGAAGGTGGGATCGATCTTCGTGACCATGATGCCGCGTTGAACAAAGACGAAAACAATCCCTGGGCGGATCTTTCGCGCTTTCCTGCTGTACCCGGAAATAATGGTGCCTGATGGTACCGGGTAACAACACGATTAACCATCACGCACCTGCCTGCCAGTGCTACCGGTGTTTCCGGGAAAAGAATTCATCATCCCTGCGGAAAGCTTCTTCGTTGGTGCGATCCGCCGGCGCCATCAGGTTTTCTATCCAGTGCAGGAAGCTGGATACCGGTCCTTCCATTTTGTTGGTCCGGTCGTCCAGTGCAGGATCATCCAGCAGCTTACCCATCTCCAGCTCGGCAGGAAGGTATACCAGGATGTTATGCCGCTGCGAGGCCAGGTAGGACTGCACTTTCGCGGGTGTTGGTTCTTCGCCGAGGTTGCGATGCAGCTCACTCACTGCTTCACTGGCCGTCGTTTCCATCAGTTGCCTGGCTTCTTCATTGCTGATGCCGGCATAAGCCGCCACTTTGGATACGGCTATCTCGTCTTTGTTGACGAATATCGTCTGCAACCAGTTACCTGAAGTATTGTGCGCAAGGTTTGCCGCACCTTCATCTGTCTTTCCAAAGCGGTACAATGCAACCAGCACGGCTGATACCGCGCCCTGCCGCGCATGGTCGGTCTTCTCCGGTTTATTGGTTTCACTCTGGTGCGTGGCATTCACATTGATCTTGCTGATCGAATGAGCGCCTAACCGCGACTGGATCGCTTCTACTATATTGATAGCCATAGAACTGTTTTCAATATCTGCGGAAAAAATTATGCCAGCCTGCCGCAATGGCAATAGCCGCTTTCAGGCCATCGGATATTATTGATGAGGTGATTTTCCGGGCGCTGATAATTTGGGTTCCGGACCCGGAAACTTATTGCAAAAGAAAGCCGGCACCAATACGCACCGGCTTCCGGCTGGAGCAGAGTTCCCTGAAACCCGGCCCCAGGGTTCCTTCTGTAATTGCGCCACATTGAATTGAAAACCGGCAGAGAAGAATCCATCAAGATAAAACTCAGTTCAGACTGCAGGTCATTGTTCAGGTGGCTGGCTGAATGAACAGCACATACAACTACCTACTTTCCTGCTCCGTAATCAGTAGTCAACGGAGCTAAGGAAATACTAATCTACAACGGGCAGGCTGCAGAGATCATGACGGACGTCAGCCGCCAACAAATCCATCACCGGAGCGGCATGGTACTTGGGACGGAAAACCAAACGATTAACTATGGACAAGCTTGAATTAAAAGGAAAATGGAACGAGCTCAAGGGTAAGGTCAAACAAGCGCATGGCGATCTTACCGACGATGACCTGCGTTATGAAGAAGGCCGTGAAGATGAGCTCTATGGCAGGCTGCAGAAGAAGCTGGGAAAAACACGGGAAGAGGTGATCGACTGGCTCCGTTCACTGGGTTAAACCTCAGCCGGAACTTTCCGCGTAAGGCGGTCAAGCCAGAGCGAACCGGCACTGACAAGTACGGTAACGCCACCGGTCACCCACCACAGAACGCTGAAGCCGGCGTGGGCAGCCAGCTGGCTGCCCGAGGTCGGCGCTACCACGTGTGCAGCCGACCAGGCCATCGTATAAACAGCCGCGTAACTACCGCGGTTGTTTTCCGTAGTTCGGGAAACCCAGTAACTGTTCATGAACGGAAGCGCGAATATCTCCCCGGCCGTGATAAATATGATTGCCAGCAAGGCCGATGGGAATGCCGGGGGCATAAAATTCACAAGTACATAACCGGTGCCGGTAAGCAAAGCCCCGATACTGATATAATACAGTCCCGTTCGCTTTTTTTCCAGGTGATAGACCACGACCATCTCCACCAGCGCGATGATCAGCCCGTTCACCGCCATCAGCAGGCCGATCGACGATTTACTGAGCTGCCATTCTTCCTTAAAGAACAAAGACTGCATACCAAACAGCTGCAGGAAACACACCGCATACAGCAACACCATCGCCGTAAAGAACATGTATTTCCGGTCCTTGTACGGCGAGGCATTCACCTGCTTTTCCGTGCTGCGTTTTTGTCGCTGGTGTTTAACTACAGGCAGCAAAACCAGCATCAGCACCGCCGCGAAAATATTCGTGCAGCCGTCTACCCAGAATAGTAAATGATAATCGATGTCGGCGAGAATACCACCCAGGGCGCCGCCTGCCGCCCACCCGAGATTGATGGCAAGCCTGTTCAGCGAGAAAGACCGGGTTCGGTTAGCGGCATTACTGTAATACGCGATGGCCGTGGAATTAGCGGGACGGAAACTCTCGTTGCAAAGGCTGAGCAGAAAAGTAGCTCCGCATAAAGGAAGAAAACTACGGATATACCCCAGCACG
This sequence comes from Chitinophagaceae bacterium, assembly GCA_036375835.1. GTDB lineage: Bacteria > Bacteroidota > Bacteroidia > Chitinophagales > Chitinophagaceae > JAEZDC01. The sequence goes on from DASVBM010000355.1 coordinate 3,702, forward strand.
ATGAACATGATTCCGCCCGTGACCAGCGCGCCCACCTGCAAAGGATAGAAGCCAAACCGGTCGGTTATCTTTCCGCCCGCAAAAGCGCCGAGAATCGAACCGATGCCAAAGCAGGCCATCACCACACCAGCGCTCGAGATCGTCCAGCCCAGGCCTTCCTTGTCCACCACGTACACGCTCATGAACCCGATCACCATCGTCCCGCTGCGGTTGATCAGCATCACCAGCGACAAGAGCCAGGTCTGCCGGCTCAAACCGCTGTAAGCTTCGCGGTAAACAGATCCGATTCCTTTCAGCATGAATCGAAGATAAACTGCGCAGTTTAATTTCCGGGACGCAGCTGTCATAAAGTAGCCGCACCGATGGCTCTGCGCGCAACTCCCGCAAACACCCGGAATCCAAAAGCTGCAGCACATAACTAAGGTTTCGTTGGGCCCAACGGGCCAACAATGAAACCGCTGTTGAACGGAACCGGTAAATTTTCAGGGTGATGATTTATTATGGAGTTTCCGGGTGACGAGCC
>DASVBM010000176.1:0-3802 GCA_036375835.1 Chitinophagaceae bacterium
GTTAATTGTAACGATTGAAAAATTAATAACGAAGATAATCGCAACTGCGAAGTTGAAACCCAGGTTGTAATTTGAGAAAAACGAAAAATAATTTAAAAGATAATGGCGACAGCGAAGCGAAAACGTTCACTTCATTGTCGAATTGTCGAATCGCCAAATTGTCAAATTATCTATGGAGCATTATACAATGAACCTCACCCTCGAGGTATGGAGACAGAAAAACAGGGATGACCAGGGCCGTTTCGTTACCTACAAGGTAAAAGACATCTCTTCGGAAATGTCTTTCCTGGAAATGTTCGACGTACTCAACGAACAATTGATAAGGGACGGTGAAGACCCTATCGCCTTCGACCACGACTGCCGCGAAGGCATCTGCGGTGCCTGTTCAATGTACATCGACGGTAAGCCGCACGGACCCTGGGCCGGCACCACCACCTGCCAGCTGCACATGCGCGCCTTCAAAGACGGTGACACTATCGTAGTAGAACCCTGGCGGGCAAAAGCCTTCCCGGTGATCAAAGACCTGGTTACCTACCGCGAAGCCTTCGACCGGATTATCGCCGCCGGCGGTTTCATATCCGTGAATACCGGTAACGCCGTAGACGGCAACAGCATTCCCGTTGAAAAAGAAAAAGCGGATGCCGCTTTCGCCGCCGCCTCCTGTATCGGTTGCGGTGCCTGCGTGGCCATCTGTAAGAACAGCTCCGCCAACCTGTTCATCGGCGCCAAGGTTTCCCAACTTGCGTTGCTGCCACAGGGAGAACCCGAAAGAAGAATGCGCGTACTGAATATGGTGGCGCAGGCCGACAAGGAAGGCTTCGGCGCCTGTACCCTCACCGGTGCCTGCGAGGCTGTATGCCCGAAAGAAATATCCATTTCCAACATCGCAAGGCTCAACAGGGAATACCTGAACGCCGCGCTGACTTCCGATAAATAAAAAGAATATGATCGTTTTGAAGCCACTGTCAACAGGCAGTGGCTTTTTCCTGCTACCGTAGCACTGCCTCCCAAACCTTGCCGTCGCCATCGATTCCCTCATCGAACTCGAGGCCCAGGATCCTGCACACCAAAGGATAGACGTCCACATTCCGGATGATACCGATATTCGCCCCCGCCCGGAACGCCGGCCCCCAGGCATAAAAAATCGCATGCATCTCGCGCATCACCGGGTCGTAACCATGCGTGCCCGGGTTGATCCGCCCATTCCAGCTACTGAAGACCTTAGGGTAAACAGCCGCGATATAAATATCTCCGATCCTGTTAAACCGGTCCGCTGTGCTGTTGTAATTCCACTCAGCAGGTATGCTGTCACGCAGGTATACCGAAAATCCATTCTCTGCGCGCTTCAGCTTACGATAGGTGTCCATAATATCGGAAGGCTTCCTCGCGTACAGGTGCATCGCAGTACTTCCTTCGGCGATAATGAACTTCGCCGTATCGATCATTGAACGGATATTGATGGCGCTGGTCGTATCCACCCTCGCCATACCATGATCCGAAACGAATATGAAATTCACTGGCAGTCCCGAAGACCGGACAACCTCATTCAGCTCACCAATGATCTGGTCCACCCTTAAAACCGCTTCCCTCGTCTGTCTCGAATCAGGTCCGGTATGATGGCCTGCCTCGTCTACATCACCAATATAAAAGCTGATGAAGTGAGGCCGTATACTGTCCGGAAGCCGGAGCCAGCGATCCACCGCCCGCACGCCCACCGCCAGTGGCGTTTTACTGTTATACCGGTACCGGTAGCTGCTGTATATGCCCCGGACAGGTGCTTCGGTTCCGGGAAAATGGTAAGCGGCAGCCAACATGCCTTTTTGTTCAGCCAGTACCCAGAGCGGGATGCCGCCGTACCAGCTCCCGTCTTCTACCACCTCGCGGTTGCTTAACCCATAGCTTTCCATACGGCTGCGGTCATAAAACCGGTTATATACAATACCATGGTGAGATGGGTAAAGACCGGTAGCGATGGTATAATGGTTCGGGAATGTGACACTGGGATACGAAGGCATCATGCTTTCCGCCTTCACGCCCCGGGCGGACAGTGACAGCAGGTTAGCTGCATGGTATTTTTGCGCGTAATCATACCTGAAGGCGTCGGCGGAAACAAGGATCACATACGGCTTCGAAAGCTGGCTGCCGGCATTCACCCGCGCGGCCATTACCAGTTCCGTGGTATCCTGGGCAAAGAGGCCTTGTACAAAGCAGCAAATGAAAAGCAAACAGATACCACGGCGTTCCATACCGCAAAGAAATGTAATTGCCCGCGAAACGGAAATCGAAACAGGCCCCTTCCTGTTCACGCTCGGCGGCTATGGAATTCGCCGGAAAGACTGAACTTTAAGCCATGGATGAAAACTACCAGGTACCCGCGCAGACCCGCATCGGCCATATCCACCTCAAAGTATCCGATCTGGAAAAAGCGCTTTCGTTCTACCGTGACCTCCTCGGTTTCCAGGTAACGCAGTACTATGGCAATTCCGCCGCCTTTGTCTCCGCCGGCGGTTATCACCACCACATCGGCCTGAACACCTGGCATAGTAAAAACGCAGGACCCGCACCCGCAGGCAGCTGCGGACTCTACCACACCGCCATCCTCTACCCTACACGCAAAGACCTGGCGATCGTGTTCAGAAGACTGCTCGAAGCGAAATACCATATCAGCGGCGCCTCCGACCATGGCGTTTCAGAGGCGATCTACCTGGACGACCCCGATGGCAATGGCGTGGAATTATACTGGGATAAACCACGCGAGCAATGGCCTTTCGATGCCGCCGGCAACCTGCAGATGATTACCATCCACCTCGACCTCAACGACCTGCTCGCTGAAATCGACCGATAAAAGCCGCGGGCTTAGTATCTTACATCCTCCAAAACTGATTGTATGAACAGAAAATTGCTTGGCGCAATCACCTTCACCACTATGATAGCATGTAACACCGGTATTCAGAAACAACCTTACGAATGGCCCGCCGCAGTAAAGCCGCCCGTCGCGGAAATCAAGCCGCACGTGCGTGACCTGCACGGAGAAAAAGTAACGGACAACTACTATTGGATGTATGACTACTTCGGCAAAGGACCCGACAGCACCAGGGTGGTCGAATACCTCCGCGCCGAAAATGAATACCTCGACACCATGATGAGCGGGCTCAAAGAATTCCGCGAAAACCTCTTCCTGGAAATGAAGGCCAGGATCAAGGAGAAAGACGAAACCGTACCCGTATTCAAAAACGGTTACTACTACTACACCCGTACCGAAGACGGTAAACAATACTTCAAATACTGCCGTAAAAAAGGATCGCTGACCGCGCCGGAGGAGATGCTCCTCGACGTTGACCAGATGGCGGAGGGAAAACCGTATTACGCCGTTTCCGGGTTCGCCGTGAGCGAAGACAATAACCTGTTGGCGTATGGCGTGGACGAAGTATCCCGCCGGCAGTATACAATCCATATAAAGAATCTTTCAACCGGTGAGATACTGAAAGACGCCATCGTGAACACGCAGGCGGATCCCACCTGGGCCAACGACAATAAAACTCTGTTCTATACCTCCAAGAACCCCGTTACCCTGCTCTCCGAAAAGATCAAAAGGCATGTCATCGGCGACGATGCTTCGAAAGACGCGGTGGTGTACGAGGAAAAAGACAAGAGCAATTATATCGGCGTGGGAAAGAGCAAGAATAACCGGCATATCATGATCTACTCCTATGCCACGCTCTCTTCCGAGATCCGCAGCATCGACGCCTCTACTCCCAATGCGGAGTTCAAAGTATTCCAGCCGCGCATGAAAGAAGTGCTG
>DASVBM010000356.1:0-10637 GCA_036375835.1 Chitinophagaceae bacterium
CTTATGTACGTACGAAGAACCTACTCACTGAGAAAAAGGATGACGTGGAGAAACTGGCGAAGAAACTGTTGGAAAAGGAGGTGCTGCACCAGAGCGATGTGGAGGAACTGATCGGTAAAAGACCGTTTGAAGACAAGAAGCCGCATGTTGACACAAACATGCCCGACGTGTCTGCGCCACCCGAAAAAACCGTTATTGAATGATTCCGCTAACTGAAGTAATTTAGCGGCGTGTCAAACGCGAAACATAATATTCTCAAAAAACTCAGGCAGGCACTGGCAACCCCGGTGCCTGCTCCGTTTCCATACACTGAGAACGCAGATGACTATTTTCATGCTTCACGGCAGGAGCCGGAACTGGAGTTTGCAGAAAATTTCACCGCATTGCTCGGAAAGTTTTCGTTCTGTGCCCATATGAAAGAACTGGGGGTACAGCTGAATACGCTGGCAAAAGCCAGGAATTGGAACCAGGTCTTTTGCGTTGAAGAGCAGCTAAAATCAGATCTTGCTGTAGTCGGGTTCACCAACACTGCCGGGGACATCGGGCATTGCCAGGCTTCTATAACAGGATGTGAGCTGCTTATAGCCCGTACGGGCAGCATCATGATGAGCAGTGCGCAGCAGAGTGGAAGGATCACAAGCGTATATGCCCCGGTTCATATCTGCATTGCATTTACGGATCAGCTGGTGTATGACATCCGCGACGGGCTCGAACTCCTTCGGAAAAAATACCGTGACAACCTCCCATCCTTCATCACACTGGCAACGGGGCCCAGCAGGACGGCGGACATTGAAAAGACCCTGGTGGTGGGGGTACATGGTCCCAAAGAGGTATTCTGCTTCCTGGTAGACAGGTCCGGCTCTTAAATTTTTATCCATGAATCTTGCGCCCGGCAAAAAAATATATTTCCTTTCCGATTTTCACCTCGGCGCACCCGATGCTGCCAGTTCACTGATCAGGGAAAAAAAGATAGTTTCCTTCCTGCAGCAGATCATGCCTTCGGCGCAGGAGATATTCCTGCTGGGAGACATGTTTGATTTCTGGTACGAGTACCGGAAGGTTGTTCCAAAAGGGCATGTCCGGCTACTGGGAAAGCTTGCTGAGATATCAGATTCGGGCATCCCCCTGCACTTTTTTGCAGGCAATCACGACATGTGGATGAAGGATTACTTCGTCGAGGAACTGAACATGAGGATGTATTACGAACCGGATACATTTGAATTCAATGGAAAGCGTTTCCTTGTGGGACACGGCGACGGCCTTGGGCCCGGCGACCATGGGTATAAAGCCCTGAAAAAGCTTTTCCGTAACCCCGTCTGCCAGTTTTTGTTCGGGGCACTGCACCCGACGATCGGAATCTCAATCGCCAACTACTTCAGCAGGAAAAGCAGGGCGAAAACCGGCAGCGCCGATGAACATTTCCTGGGCGCTGACCAGGAATGGCTAATGGTGTATTCCAGGGAAGTGCTTGCGCGGGAACATTTTGACTATTTCATCTTCGGTCATCGTCACCTCCCGATCGATTATCAACTAAACAATAACAGTCGATATGTTAACCTCGGTGACTGGATACGTAATTTCACCTACGCAGCGTTCGACGGAACCGACCTGCAGTTAAAAAAATGGGAAGGCTGATCTGTTTTATAATTCTGGCACTTGTTTACGGCGGCTCAGAGGCGCAGGACAGCATCCAGCGGCTCCGGCTGGTTCAAATGATTCCCGGCGATTACACGTCGTTTTCTGTAGACCTGCCGGGAAATATATATGTTATCCGAAACGGAACGGAACTAAAGAAGCTGAACCGGGAAGGCGACTCGGTAGCTGTTTTCAGCGATACACGGCGATACGGTAAAATCCATTCGCTGGACGTATCGAATCCATTAAGGGTTGTTGTATTCTTCAGAACGAGCTCAACGGTGTTGGTGCTGGACAGGCTGCTTGCAGTAAAAAGCGTGATAGACCTCAGGAAGTGCGGTATCGCGCGTCCGCGGGCTGTTTCGGGTAGTTACGACAACCAGCTCTGGGTATTCGACGAGATGGACAACCAGCTTAAGAAAATAGATGAACGCGGTAAACTATTGAATGCGACTGCAGATCTCAGAACCGTGTTTCCATCCCCACCTGTTTTTGAGTTCATAATTGACGACAACCGCAGCGTTTATCTGTACGACAGTACGCGGGGATGGTACGTTTTCGATTATTATGGGGCGTTTATCAGAAGCTATCCTTTTACCGGCTGGAGCGATGTACAGGTGGTGAATGGGCGGATGTCCGGCAGATCTGACAGCTGTATACTCAGCGCATCTACCGGTAGCCTCGTCTATGCAAAAGCCTGGTGTTCGGCAGCGCTGGCTTTCGCCCGCGAAGTCCAGGTGAAAGAACGACTGTTGTTCATATTGAATAGCGAGCGGCTGGAAGTGTACGCTGCTCCTTAACTTGCACCCATGAGATCGTTTCTCGATTACAGGATTCTTGACAATACAATTGAAAACTACCTTTATGTGGCAGGTGCCATCCTGCTCGCAGTTCTTATAAAGCGATTTATATCCAGGTACCTCGCGGGATTGTTGTACAGCCTGGTGGTTCGCGCCGGAAAGAAGTTCAATAAAGATGCGTTCTGCGAGCTTGTAAAAGGCCCGCTTGAAGTATTCCTGCTCATTCTTGTGATCATTGTTGCATTTAGCACCCTGAACTACCCTGCACGCTGGGATCTGATGATCTACAAGCTGAAACTCTCCGACCTGATAGAAGGAGTAGCCAAGGCTACCATGATCATCGTATTCATCTGGCTTTGGATCAGGATCATTGACTTCCTGGCGATCAGCCTTGCAGAAAAGGCCAATTTTACCAAAAGCCAGTCGGACAACCAGCTTATTGTTTTCTTCAAGGATTTCCTCAAAGTATTGCTGGTGATCGCCGGAATCCTGATGTTGATTCATTTTGTGTTTCAAAAAAACATTGGTTCGCTGCTCACCGGGCTAAGTATCGTAGGCGCAGCCATCGCACTGGCTACCAGGGAAAGCCTGGAAAACCTCATTGCTTCATTTATCATCTTTTTCGATAAACCATTTGTGACGGGTGATACCGTCAAGGTGCACAACTTCACCGGCACAGTGGAGCGGATCGGGCTGAGAAGTACAAGAATAAGGACAGTTGACAAGACATATATCTCCGTGCCGAATAAGCAGATGGTGGACAGTATAGTTGACAATATCAGCCTGCGAACCCATCGAAAAGCTGAGATGCGGCTGGAGCTGAGGTTGTCGGTGTCGACTCCGGAGCTGCGCCGGTTGCTGAACGATATCCGGGAATTATTGGGGAAGCCACCGGTTCAGAAGAGCAGCGTGTACTTCAGCGAGACCGGTAAGAATGCAAACGTAATAACGGTAGAATATTTTACCGGGATGGAGCTGAGCGAGGATCAGTATAACACGTTCAGGGAGCAGCTTAATTTTTCGATTATGGAACTTATTGAGCAGCGTGGCATCGACTTCGCCACGCTGACGATCGATCCGCAGGTCTTCAACCGACCGGTAGCAGGAAGTCAATGATCCTTCAGCTTGCTGATTCCGCAGCGCTTAAAGGTAATTCAACAAAAAACGTAGTTCCTTTTCCGGTTTCGGTTTCAAACCAGATCTTTCCCTCGTGTGCTTCCACTATTTGTTTACAGATTGAAAGACCAAGACCATAGGGCAGTTCGCCTGCAGTTCCTTTTCTCCTGGCTTCGGTAAACATATCGAAAACTTTCGGGCGGATGTTTTCCGGAATTCCGATGCCCTGGTCCCGGACCTTCATTAATAAAATCCCGTCATTTGCTGTGAGCTGGACCCGGATCTCCTTTTCCCGTTCACTAAACTTGATAGCATTGGTGACCAGATTGGTGATCACTCTTTTAATCTTATCCTGATTAACCATCGTAACGATCTCCCGTTCCGGCATTTCGGTAATCAGGAATTGTGCCTTTTCATCCGCCTTCAGCCGCAGCAAATCCACTGCATTTTCCACCAGTGCGTTGATATTGGTTGGCTGCTTTTCCAGGTTGTTTTTCCTGGATTGGTCTGCTACTTCCAGGATTTCCGCGATCAGGTTGAGTGAATTATCGCAGGAAGCCTTTATATAATTCACCATCTCGGTGCGGGATTTCGGATCTTCCTCGCCTAGTATCAGGTCGCATAACATGGAAATAGTAGCCACCGGCCCACGAAGGTCATGGGCTACGGCACGTAGGATCCTGACCTGTTGTTTGTTTTTCTCTTCTACTTCGGAAAGGGCCTGCTGTAATTGTTCCTTTTGCTGGTTCACCTGGGCGTTCAGGAGTTCCAGCGTCCTGATGTTTTTTCTCGAGCGTTTCAGGTTCCGGAGAATCAGGAACACAATCAGTACTGCGAGGATCGAAGCGAGGACAAATATCCAGATGTAAACATTCTTGAGTTCATTCTCCTTCTGCAGTGCCTGGATCTGATACTGGCCTTCCAGCATTTTGATCTGTTGCCTGAGGTCGGCAGTTTTCAGCTGGCTGGACTCTTTTTCAAGGCTGTCGCGCAGCGTGGTGAATCGCATCAGGTGGCCATAGGCAGCGCGCGCATCATTGCGGCTATTGTGATACTTCCACATCAGCCGGTTCCAATCCATTTCCGCGCGCGGGTTTGGGGTGGCATCCAGACTGCGGCGCAGTGCAGCAAGCGTACTCAGCATGCTGTCGGTCATATGTTGTTCCGCGTATATATCGGCAAGTTTCACCTGGCTGTATTCCGCGTCCATGTTATCGTGGCCCTTCTGCGAATTGATCGCGATGCTCATCCGCAGCAGGAGTTTTGCGCTGTCGTTATTCCCCCTGAGTCGGTGAATATCGGCGAGGTTCCCGTACACAACCGCCAGCGCGATGTCGTTCAGGTACGCTCTGTCGGCGAACCTTCCCCGGTGTTTCCATATATAATCAAGGCCGTTATGGAAATAACGCATACTGCTATCCGGCATCCCCGCTTTGTAATAGCTGAGCCCGATATTGTTGATGATCTGTTGTATCCTGTAATAACGCGGAAAGTCGAAGTTGCAGGTTTGCGATTCCGCGAGTGCAGTGGTGAATGTTTCTGCCGCTTCGTTGAAACGCGACTGGCGGTAAAGAATCAACCCAAGCCTGAAACTGTATTCGCTGAGTGTACATGAATCCAGGTTGGTCTTACCCATCAGCCGGGCCTTAAAATAATGGGTATAGGCTTCGTTGTACTGTTTTTTGTAAAAGAGAACATCCCCCTTTATGTAGTTGGCTATCGCATATTCGGTTTTATACCGGTCGGGGTTATAAGACTCCACCAGGGCAATCATGCTGTCGGCGATCCGGTCGGCATGGTCATAGTCTGCAAGCTGGTCAGCGTAAATGCCTGCCTTGAATTCCATGACCTTCACCTGCTCTTCGACGCTTAGCTTGCGTCCTTGTATGGCTGAGTCGATGAAGCGGACCTGTTGAATCTTTGCCTCGCTGGCCTGCTGCGTTGCAGCCCTGTTCAGCAGTTCGGCGATTTCCGTTTCTTTCTGCTTAGCGCTGTCGCTTCGCTGGTTACAAGCAGATAAAATGAGGCAAACGAACAGTAATAGAAGGCATGCATGGGTAGCAAAGCGGGTGAAAGCTTTCATCCTGGGGGGTACTAGGTATCTCCAAAAATAGTATTAGTTCAGCAATCGTAAGAGGCTGGCTGCCGGGAATTACCCTCAGATCGCGGGACGTATGGCCGCGGAATCAACATCGGCTCGATTTTTTGTTCATAATTTATTTGAAGAACGGGTTAAACCTTTAGTAGTTTAATAGTTCAATTAACATCATGCTAAGACAAACCACCCCATCGCAGTATTCTGTCATCGGCTCCCATGGTTTCGCCGAAGTAAGGGAAGACGCAGTCAGCCTGTCGAAATCACTTCACAGCATCGTCACATTCACTGCGGGAGAAACCCTGTGTTCATTTGGTGCGGCTGCGATTCTGAAAACGCCAACCTACCTGACCGTTCAAACAGGAATGGATGAACATATTCACCTTAAACCCGAGTTTCTGAAGTTTATCAATCATAGCTGCGACCCGAATGTCTTCTTCGATATTTCTGCAATGGAGCTGGTCGCATTAAAAGACATTCGCCCCGGTGACGAATTCACGTTTTTCTATCCCTCCACAGAGTGGCAGATGGCTCAGCCTTTCGATTGTGTTTGCGGCAGTCCGCGGTGCCTTGGAAAGATCAGTGGGGCGGCAGGGATGAATGAAGCGGTCCTGAAGCAACACCGGCTTAATGAATTCATCCTTCAACAACTGGCTATATAATTGCAGGTAATGTTTTTATTCAATATCTTAGATAACAATTACCATGATCTCACTTACTAACCTCAGGATCTGGGTATTGGTGCCTTATCTGGAAACGGATGATCCGAACCTGAAATACTACTACGACTTTTCTCAAAGCCTGGAAGAATACTCCCGCGTTTTTACCGAACTAACCGCAGACTGGGTATGGCAACCCGTTACAATTCAGAACTTCCGGGATGTGATCAAATCGATCCGGCCGGCATCTGCCGGTAAAACACCAGTGATTTTAAATCTATGCGATGGCGACGAAGTAAACGGAACTCCCGGCATTTCGGTGATCGACGTGCTCGATGAGGAAGAGCTGATTTACACCGGTAGCAGCCGGTATTTCTATGACGTCACTACTTCCAAAATCCCGATGAAGCAGTGCTTCGATGCCCGCAATGTTCCCACTGCACCCTGGGAGGTGATCGATGAGGCCGGCAAACTCGATGGAATATTTGAACGTTTAGGTTCCCCGCTGATCATCAAGCCGGCGATCTCGGGCGGAAGTATGGGCGTGAGTATAAAAAATGTTGTCTCCAATGAGGTGCAGCTGCAGGCAAGGCTTGCGGAGATTCGCAGCGGTTACCGTGGCTGGGATCTTGAGGCCGGTGGATTATTCGTTGAACGATATATTGCCGGGCGGGAATTTACAACCTTCCTGATTGGTGCAGCGAAGCGCATCAGACAATGTAAAGTGTTCGAACCTATTGAGCGGGTGTTTCATCCTTCGTTGCCTGCTACAGAAAAATTCCTTTCGTTTGACCGGCTATGGGAGATTTATGAAGACGAAGCTCCGATGCCCGCAAATGAAAATTTTTATGAGTACCGCGCGGTTGAGGATGAGGCGCTGGTTCAGCGGCTGAAGCAGTTAAGCCTGGATGCCTTCGGTTCGGTAAAAGGAACTGGTTATACCCGCATTGATTTCAGGATGGATGATGAGGGAAACATATTCGTGCTGGAGGTAAATGCACAGTGTGGCCTCAGTGAAGATGAGAACTACACTTCAATCGGTGCGATCCTGCGGGTCAGCAATAAAACGTTTACACAGGTGGTAGTGGGTGTGCTCGAAGAAGCCTTCCGCCAGAAAGATGCAGCATTACTCAAACAACTTAAACGCAGGAAAGCTGCATAAGATTACATGAAGGTCTGTGTGCTGCTGCCCGATTACTCCACATCCGACGTCGATTACCAGTATTACGATCCGCCGAGGATGCTGGATTCCCTGCTTCCCGGCGATACGGTTACGACTGTTTTCCTGAATAAACTCACTACTTACCGTCAGCTTTCGGAACTTTCCCGCGAAGGCTTTGACATTTTTGTAAACCTGTGCGAGGGATATCTGGAATGGGAAGTGCCATCCATTGACGTACCCTACAGCCTTGAACTGCTGAACCTGCCTTTTACCGGGCCGTCTTCACTTTTGTACGATCCTTCAAAAGAACTGATGAAATATGTTGCATTCTGCAGCGAGGTTGCGATGCCGGCATATGTTGTGATCAGGTCTGTTGCCGATATCAAAGATGCGCTGCGGGAGCTTTCATTCCCGATGTTTGTAAAACCGTTGAAAGCGGGCGACAGCCTTGGAGTAGATGATCAGTCACTGGTCTGCAATGAAGCCGGTCTGCAATTAAAAGTGGAAAAGGAGTTGCAGCACTTTGATGCGCTACTCGTGGAGTCTTATATTAGTGGAAGAGAATTCACCGTACTCGTAGCAGCCAATGAAGATGGGAGGTCCTGCACCACGTATAAACCGGTGGAGTACGTTTTCCCCGGCGTGGCGCAGTTCAAAACCTATGCCTTGAAGACCAGTGAACTCCATCCGAACTGCAATGTTCCCATTGATGATCCGGAGCTGGAGACAGCACTGCGCACGGCTGCAAAGAACATCTTTCAGAACTTCGGCGGAGTTGGCTATGCGCGGCTTGATTTCCGGGTGGATGCAAGCGGAAAAATATATTTCCTGGAAATCAATTTTACCTGTTCTGTATTTTACAGCGAAGGATATGAAGGATCTGCTGATTATATCCTGAAGTTCGATGGAACCGGCCAGCAGGCTTTCCTGAAGCATATCATCGCCGAAGGTATCGGTCGCTACCGCAGGCGCCAGAAAAAGTATGTCGTCCGCGGAAATTCCATTGCCGGCTATGGCGTGTATGCGACCAGGGATATACACGCTGGCGAAGTCATCTTCGAGGGCGAGGGCCGGGCACAGCGCATCATCACCCGCCGGTACGTGGAGGAATGCTGGTCGCCAGCCGAGCTTGATGCCTTCACCCGCTATGCCTATCCAATTGGTAATGAAGTCTATATTCTCTGGGATAACGATCCTTCCGAGTGGGCTCCGCAGAATCATTGCTGCGATCCCAACACCTGCTACTCCGGCCTGAACGTGGTGGCCTTAAGAAAAATTAACAAATCCGAGGAGCTGACGCTTGATTACGGTAAGTTCCTCGACGACAAGATGATGCCCTTCGATTGCCAATGCGGATCCGCAAAATGCCGCGGCCGGATCGAGGGAATACCCGGTAACACGCCTTTTTGCAACCGGGGTTGATTTATTTTTGCAGCTCTTACTACCCCATTAAACGCCCGCTTCAGGGCAAAGTCTGACTTAGGTAGCCAATAATTTGTTTTTAATCAGGAGGTTAAGATCATGCCGCAGTTGATGGTATTAAAATATATATTTCAAAGACACAGGTTCAGGTTATTATTTACATATCTGTTGTTCTCGCTGGAAATGCTGGGTAACCTGCTCCGCCCGTTTTTCCTGGGGCTGGCAATCGACGGATTGATAAAGGGCAGCTACGGGCACCTTCTGAGCCTGCTGGCTATTCATTTTGCGAGCGTGGTGATCGGAACGTTTCGCCACCGGTACGATACCCGTACTTATTCAGCTATATATACTTCACTGGTAACGAATTTTCTTTCACGAAGAAAACGCAGTGGCGATGTATCGCGGCTCAGCGCACATTCAACATTATCAAGGGAGTTTGTCGACTTCATGGAGTACGACCTGGTGTATGTTATCGAAGCAATCTATAACATCGCAGGGTCCATTATCCTGCTCACGTTCTACGATGCAAGCGTGGTCACCATTTGCTTATCGATACTGGTTCCGGTTTCTGTTGCCAGCTATTTCTACGGAAAGAAAATGAAACGCCTCACAAGGTTGAAGAACGATGAGCTGGAAAAGCAGGTTGATGTGATTTCGGAAGGGAATACGCTAGCGATCCGCAGGCATTATAATAAACTCCGGGAATGGCAGATCCGTATTTCAGACCAGGAAGCCTGGAACTTCGGTTTCACCGAACTGATGGTTATGGCGGTGATCGGTATTTCACTTCTGATCGTTACCCATTCATCTGCAACCGCGGTATTGCCGGGTGCGCTGGTGGGTATCTACAATTACATACTGCGTTTCGCTAATGGGCTCGATACCATTCCTTATATGGTGCAGAAGCTTACTTCTTTGGGAGATATCACCCGACGTATAGAACTTGTGCGGGAAGAAGAAACGGCAGAACCGCTGGCCATCGCCGGTTAGCTTGCCTGCTGATAAACCTGGAGATTGAGAACGAGGTCTCCGGAACGGTAACCCGGGTCGATACTGTGATATATATCCCATAGTTCCTGTTTAACCTCCTCGCTGGGAACATTGCCATCGATATACAGAATGTTATTCAGTTCCCGCACGTGCAATTTGGTAACACCATACGACTCTGCAGACCGGATAAGTGCATGGTATTTCTGGTGTGTATTCTGTGGCTCCATATAATTATTGCTGATTGATCTGCTGTAGCAACAGGAATTATGCCAGCCGTAGTATTCCCCTGTGCAGGAAGAGGGGTCCCCATGTAGGGTTTTTACGGAAATCCGGAAGCCACATGATGATGATGCAGCACCCAACGCTGTATTTTTTTGAATTCAAGTTTATCAGCCTCTTAGAAGTCGCAGTGAAGAACACCAGCCGTAGTTTCCTCCGTGGCATGGATATAGTGGCGACAACCCAAAATAAATAGATCTATGAAGAAACTCACCATGGTGTTGCCACTCGCTTTACTGCTGGCGTATTGCAGTGGCCCTAACAACACACAGACTACAGACACGGATACGGACGCTACTTCTGTTTCCGCCAGCACAACCACTACTGCAGATGACCTCGAGACTACCAGCACCGACGTTAACGACGTTAATACAAACACAACTACCGTCAATACAACTACCGGTACTACTCCGGAAATATCAACCGTGAGCAGTTCGAAGACAGATGTTTCTACTGCCGGAGTAATTCCGCAGGATACA
>DASVBM010000124.1:0-2590 GCA_036375835.1 Chitinophagaceae bacterium
CTTTCTGGAGGTAGCACAAACCGAGACCCACTGCCAGCCCGAGGCCCACACCCGCAGCCGTAATGATGCCCGCGTGGTAAAGGAATATTTTCTGGATCATCCATTCGGTACTGCCCACTGCTTTCAGTATACCGATCATCCTGGTTCTTTCGAGCACCAGGATCAACAGGCAGGTGATGAGGTTAATGATCGCCACTACGGACATTACAGCGAATATCACGTTGCGGTTCACGTCCTGGATGTTCAGCCAGTCGAAGATGTTCGGGTAGATCTGCTTCACGGTTCGGCTGAGCCAGATGTCGGGTAGCACACCCCGTTCTGCCAGATAGTTGTTCACCGTATCCATTTTTTTGTAGTCGGTGAGGAAAACCTCATACCCGCCGATCTCATCGTCTTCCCATTCGCTGAAGCGGCGTATGAGCCGGAGGTCTACAATGGCAAAACGTTCATCGTATTCTTCGATCCCGGTCTTATAGATGGCTGAAACCCTCAGCGGGCGATAAGTGCTGGCCTGCTGCTCTGCGGAGATAAAATAAACACGCACCGTATCATTGATATTCACGTTGAGCAGCCTTGCTACTTTTTCCGAGATCACAATCTGCCTTGCGTATAACGAATCGCTGAAATCCAGCCATTCTCCCCGTTCCACAAATCTCTGCAGGTTCGGGAACGAGTAATCGAGTTCCACACCTTTCAACAGCAAACCTTCGATATTCCGGTTTTTCTCAACCACCACCGACCGTGTTCCGAAGGCCTGCACATGCTTTACCTCGGGCAACCGGCGAAGCGCGGCAACTACCTCCGGGCTGCGGGGCATAGGCGTCTCTTCAGCCACGAGTGACTTGTTCTGCTCAAAACGCTGTACGCGGATATGTCCCCAGAAACTGAATACCTTTTCACTCACCGTTCTCTGGAATCCGTTTACGAACGCAAGGGTGATGATCATAGCCGCGACGCTCACTACTGTGGCAGCGACGGAGAGCCTGATAATGAACCGGGAAAACGAACGCTGTTTGCTGAACGCCACTCTTTCTCCTATAAACCGGGCAGTATCCATCAATTCACACTTGAAGACATGAGTGCACAAAATAAGTTAATACTCAGTACCGTTGACTGTCGCTGGCCTAGAATTATTAGATTCGGGCAAATTTTCCCTGATGCGCTGGTGGCTTGTTACCCTGTATTTCTTCCCATTTGTGGTCTGTGCACAGTTACCGGATGAAATCTATTACGATAACATCCGGACGGTAAAACTGTTTGCAAAGAACAACCAGCTCAGCTATCCGATTATCCCGCTGGGTTCAGTTGACCAACTCGAACTCCATTTTGATGACATGGATGGTTACGTGAAAAATTATTCCTACACATTCCAGTTGTGCAACGCTGACTGGAAGCCAAATGAATACCTTGGCCCCTTTGATTATATAAAGGGCTTTACCCAGCAAAGGCTCAGCCAGTACCGCGTTTCTTCCATTGCCACACAGGAATATGTGCATTACCAGGCATCCATACCCGACCGGAACTGCATGCCCTCGAAAAGCGGGAACTACCTGCTCAAGGTATTCCTGAACGGAGATACGTCCCGGCTGGCTTTCACAAAGCGGTTACTGGTTGTTGACCAGAAAGCAGACATTGGTGCGCAGGTACAGCAACCATTCAATGCCCGCTATTTTCAAACGCACCAGAAGGTGCAGCTCGTTGTAAACCGTACCAAGCTCGACGTATTGAACCCACAGCAACAGGTAAAAACAGTGATCCTGCAGAACTTTCGCTGGGATAATACCGCAAAATACCTGCAGCCGACCTTTGTGAAGCAAAATACCCTTGAGTATAACACTGAAAACGATGCATTGTTTGCCGGTGGAAAGGAATTCCGCTGGGTTGACCTGCGCAGTTTCCGGTTTAAATCGGAACGGATCGATTCGAATAACCTGAACACCAAACCATTTTATATCGTTTTGCGGCCGGATCCCGAACGTACCACGCAGCGATACCTGTACATCCCTGACCTAAACGGGTTTTACGAAATCACTACGACCGACCTCATCAACCCATGGTGGCAGGGTGATTATGCAAAGGTGAAATTCACTTTCGTTCCGAAAAACAACCAACCTTATCCCGACAGGGAAGTCTTCCTCGCCGGCGAATTAACCGGTTATAAGCTGGATCAGCGGTCAAAAATGGAATATAACGCCGAGCTGGGCGTATATCAGAAAGAGCTGGTTTTGAAACAGGGATATTATAGTTACACCTATGTAACGAAAGGTATCCGGGAAGAAGTGCCGACCGTAGAGCAGACTGACGGGAACTACTGGGAAACGGAAAACGATTACCTGGTACTGGTTTACTATCGTTCGCTCAGCGGCCGCCATGATGAACTGGTAGGGGTTACCACCGTGAATTCGAGATCGGGCCGGGGATTGTGACCCGTTGAGGCAGGGGCATAAAAAAAGGCAGGCTACTCACATCGCACCGCTACAACCGCCTACTCTTGCTACCTTCCGGTCCTGGGAGGGTTCAGCAGGAGCTGGTCGTGTAAGACCTGCCGGCGCAAAGATAAGGGTTGGCATTTTTTTCATCCGTTTTTTTT
>DASVBM010000377.1:0-2977 GCA_036375835.1 Chitinophagaceae bacterium
ATTATCAGCCTCTATCCCACCCCGGCAACCTACCAGGTGCAGGCAGTGGTCTGGAGCCTGTATAGTAACATTCAGGCAGAACTGGCGGTTTATGACGTATACGGGGTGAAGAAATGGAGCCTGAATAAGGTACTCCAGAACGGAAACAACGTAACGGTGATCCCAACAGGTTTCCTGGCACCGGGTCCGTACTACTTCCGCGTGACCACCATGTTCGGGGTGAGAAGCAGGCCGTTCTTCAAACAATGATTTTTTGTGGGAATGTAGAAATAAAAAGATCCCGGCGCACTGCCGGGATCTTTGTTTTAAAACGGTTACAGTGTTTCCAGTTCTCCTTTATGCGCCGGCTTCCAGTAGAGGTAATAATAGAGCATTACGATGATGCCAATGGAGAACGGTATCACCGCGACATATCTCCATTCAATTCCGGCCATGGCTTCCTGTTCATCGAAGCCGAAAAACTCCGCGATCATCCAGTAAGAGTTCGCCGTGATCCAGAAGATGATGGCTACGTTATGGCAAAGCTCGGAAACGATCTGCCGGGTGCGAACAGCGATGACGATGGCTACGATGAGTGTCGGGAAGATCATTGCCATGCCCAGCAGCTTCCATTCCATGCACCAGCTCACGTCTTTAAACAGCCAGAAGAAAATATGGAGGTTTTCCATACGGCGATAACTGATCGGAATACTGTAGAGCGGTTCCTGTTGTGGCATGGGAGCGGGTTTTCAGGCCGCAATTATAAGTGTTAAGGCGCAACCCTGCTCAATACCCGGGTGAATCTTTTTACATCGGCTTCCGGCGTGATGGGTTCATTGTACACCAGGTGGCGCGCCAGTTCTTTCGCGAACCAGGGAGCAAGTGAACAGCCTTTGGTGCCAAGGCCATTCAGTATACCCACCGCGGGTTCCAATGGGTGCAGTCCGACAAATGGCCTTCTTTCCACCGTGGCGGGTCTTTGCGCGGCGAGGTGGTCTTCTATTGTAAACGGGAGCTTCAGCCAGAAGCTGAGGGCCTGCTGCGTTTTGACGCGGAAGCCTTCGGTGGGCAGGTCGTTTTCAAAGGCCCACTGGTAAGACGATCCAACCCAGAAAAGGTCTTCTTTCCAGGGAACGATACTGATGCCCTGCTTGAGGATATGCCCTTGCGGCAGGCCCGGGATACGCACAATCAGTGCCTCGCCTTTGTTCCGGGCAAAAGGCAGCCGCTGAAACAAAGGGTGATCGAATGAACTGACGCCATCGCAGAATATGATCTTTTCAGCGGTAATGTCGCGGTACCGTACCTGCCCTTCGGTTATTTCCAGCTCCCGGTGATCAAAATGCTCTTCTGATAACAATCCGAGGGACTGCAGGTGCTTCCGCCAGGCATCCAGCAATAAGCGGATATCCACCAGGTAGGCCGGCTTTACTTCGCCGATGCCGTAAATAAAATTCAGATAAGGTTTCCACTCGTCTTCGTTTCCCCTGCGGATGAAGGCTTCACCTTCATTGACGCGCTGTTCAAACGCGTCTTTCATCTGAAGGGTGGAATGAAAATTCAAAACACTGCACTCATGCAGAAATTCCAGGCCGAACTGTTCTCCCAGTTTTCCATAAGCGTCGCGGGCATAGGGCAGCAGATCATCGATCATCCAGGTACGAACGACCCTGCGGCCGGTGAGGGGGTTGATAACGCCACTGGCTACGCGGCTGGCTGTGGCAGGCTGCAGCTGGTCGATCACCCGCACGGTTTTTCCTTCGTTCAATAAGTTCCAGCTGAGAAAGGTACCGGAGATGCCTTGTCCGACGATCAGATAATCCGCCTGCATGCCGCAAAACTAAATCATTGCGGCGCAGATAGACCACACCAGAATTCGAGGTAATCATAACAGGTGGCTTTTACCGGTATGCCGTCCTGCACGCCGGGTTGCCACTGTGGCATTTTGCGGAACATGCTGGTTACCGCGTCCTGCATCAGTTGTTTCAGCGAAGCGAAATAGCGGATGGTTTTCGCGCTTTCAGTCGCCACCGAACGGGTAGAAGCCACCCGCTCAAAAAGGGGATCGTAAATGAAGCCCTGCTCGTCTACAGTAAATGAAAAATAAACGCGGATGAATTTTGCAGTATCGCCATTCTCCACCGCTTTGCTGATCACGGTATCGAACGCAGGAAAATGGTTGAAGTAAAACCGCCGGAGTGAATCGGCGCCCTTCGGGAATACGGGCGGCTTTTCCATGTACTTTGCTTCAAAGGTGCGGTTGTAATACTTCGACTGGGAAAGGGCGGTGTTCAATGAACAGACTGCAACCAGTAAAATAAAGATTCGCATATAATCGGGTTTAGGTTAACTCGGTCAGCTTTACCACGGCACCAACTTCCAGCCTGTGCTTCACTCCAACTTTCAACGCGTAGTTTTCTTTTTCATGACTTACCGGGAAATCAAAACATACGGGGTAATCGTACTCCGAGACATGTTCCTGCAGGATCCCGTGTATCCCGCAGCCAAAAGGCAGGGTCGTATCCTTCAGATCGCTGAAACCGCCGAATACCAGCCCGGCCAGGTCTTCCAGCATTCCGGCGCGCTTCAGCTGGATGAGCATCCGGTCGATGTTGTAGAGGTACTCGCCCACGTCTTCGAGGAAGAGAATTTTCCCGGAAGTGCGGTACGAAGATTTTGAGCCCACCAAATGCGCGACCAGCGCGAGGTTTCCTCCCACCAGTTCACCTTCACCTTTGCCGCGGCGATTCAGTTTGTTTGACTTAACGGAATATGCAACCGGTTCACCGGCCAGCGCATGTTTCAGCGACTGAACATACCGGTTCCGGTATTCGCCGTTATTGAAAGCCGCCGCCATCGGTGCGTGAAGGGTTGCAATGTTGAATCTGCCGGTAATGTGCGCGTGTAAAACGGTGATGTCGCTGAACCCAATGATCCATTTGGGCCGGCGCCTGAATTTTTTAAAATCAAGATCGTCGATGATCCTGCTGAGGCCATA
>DASVBM010000390.1:0-2183 GCA_036375835.1 Chitinophagaceae bacterium
ACGGGCTGCCCGTTCATCGTGCCGGTGAACGCCGAAACATAGGGCTGTCCATTTACCCAGGTTTGTGTAGCGGTAAGATTCACCACCGTCCCGTCAATCGTCAGTTTGGCAGTTATGGTGTTGCCCCCATTCATTATGTCAAAAACAACGGTTCCGCTGGAACCGATCACAACACCTTTATAAACGCCTTTACTGCTGGCATCGTGGGCGGCGACGGCATCAGGAGTCGTTTTACAACTGGCGCATTTGTAAACGGCTTCCTCGCTGTCTTTCTTACATGCGATCAAAAACGCAGCGGTGACGGCACATAGAAAAAGGGTACGGATCATATCTTTCATTTTGAAGCGAAGCTATCCGTATGATTAACCTGCGGAGATGTGAAAAAAGTAGTATTTAAAGAAGGCCTGTTTTCTTCAGCGCATCCATGCGGTTGTTTACCTGAAGCTTTTCATAAATGTTCCGGATATGGGTTCTTACGGTTTCCACGCTGATATACAACTGGTCTGCGATTTCTTTATAGCGGTATCCTTTACTTAACTGTTCCAGTATTTCCTGCTCCCTGCGACTCAGATCCTGGAAATGACTGTTCGATTTCTGTCTTAGTGCGAAAGCATTGATCACCTTCCTCGCAATCTGGCTGCTGATCGGGCTGCCGCCATTGCAGACATCGTTGATGGCTTCAATGATCTTTTCGGGGGAGGTGGTTTTTAATAAATATCCGACAGCACCGGCAGCAATTGCATCGAAAACATTCCCGGGATTCTCGTATACCGTCAGAACCATCATCTGCATCCTGGGATGTACAAGCTTCAGCCTCCTGATACATTCGATACCATTCATTCCGGGGAGCCCGATATCGAACAATCCGATTTCCGCAGGCATGGCAGTCAGGGCGGCCAGGGCTGTTTCAGCATCGCAAAACGATCGGATCTCATCAACATCAATGTTCAACTGTATCTCCCTGGAAAGATACTCCCTGATCTTATCATCATCTTCAATTATTGCAATCGATCCGATCTTCATTAGTTCAAAGTTTCACACGCTGTTCAAGGTTTCTGATGTGAATTTAGTGGTATGCTGAAACTGGATGTAACGCCTTTACCGGGCTCAGAAACAACTGAGAGAGACCCATCGTGCCTGGAGAGCCTGTGCCGTATGTTTTTTAACCCGTTCCCCGTTTTAGCCTCGTTTACCAGAAATCCTTTACCATCATCAGTGATCCGGAAATACAAAACGCCGCCTTCCAACCATCCGTTAACAGATATTGCAGAAGCCCTGCTATGTTTTACGGCATTATGAACGATTTCCTTTACCACCATCAGGATATTTCTCTTTTGTTCATTGGACACTCTGATACGGCACCCGTCTTCCGGAAGGGAGATCGAATAGTCGATACCGGAATGCTCAAGGAGTTTGTTCAGCTGCTCCCTCAGATAAGAAAAAAGATGATCAAGTGACCAATAGTCCGGATCAATACTCCAGATAATCTCATTCATATTTTCTATCAGCAACCTGCTTGCATCAGCTATTTCGGAAATGTCGTTTTTGCCAGACTCCATTCTGGCCATTTCGCTCATGAGCGTAATACGGGTCAGCCCTGCACCGATATCATCATGCATTTCCCGGCTTATTCTTTTCCGCTCCTCTTCCAGCACTTTTTGTTTCTCCAGTTCCACGATGCGTTCTCTTAGCCGGTTCTGGGAAATATACCGCGTAAGCCAGATTACCCCGGCAAGTAAACTGATCATGATAACAGCCCTGAACCAAAATGTTTTCCAGAAAGGCGGCTTTATGATCACGCGAACGGTGTATATGTCTTTACTCCATTCACCAGAGCCGTTGGCAGCTTTTACAAGGAACGAATATTTTCCGGGTGGAAGGTTGCTGTATCGCACTTCATTAAGGTGCTTGCTGTAGACCCAGTTTTTGTGCCAGCCGTCTAACCGGTAGGCAAATTGAACTTTATCGGGCTGCCGGTAATTTATCCCCCTGAAACGAAAGAAAAGATTATTCCTGTCATGACTCAAAACAAGCGAACGTATGTACCCGGATGCAATAGTGTCTGCAGGCAATTCATTCACCAGTATGGCTACCATCCTGATTACCGGAGAATTCTGCCTCACTTCTATCTTACCCGGGCGAAACCACGTCAGACCTTTTTGCAATCCAAAATACAGATCGCC
>DASVBM010000341.1:0-3218 GCA_036375835.1 Chitinophagaceae bacterium
TATAGACTACTCCTCATTCACTGCGCTTCCCCTTGGGACCGGGTGATCCACTTGATTTAAATCAACACCATTTCTTATCCAAACGCAATGGACCAGGGCTCCACCCCATGGTAGCTTTGCACTATCAATTCACAACAATGAAAACAAAACAAACAGTAGCTATTATAGGAGCAGGCGGCAATATGGGCGCCGCCATCTCGGGAGCCCTCGCTAAAGGCAACTACCGGCTGTTACTGATCGGCAATAACCCGGATGCTTTAGATAAAACCGCAGCTGGCATAAAAAATAACGTCGCTTCTGCAGATGTTGAAGCGATCGGCTGTCCCGCCGACGCGTGTTGGGAGGCAGACATGATCATCCTGGCGGTTCCTTTCCATGCAGAAAAAGAAATCGCTGCAAAGATCAGGGAGGTGGCCAACCAGAAGATCGTGGTATCCATTGCCAACCCGCTGAACGAAACTTTCAACGGGCTGGTCACGGAACCCGGTACCAGTGCCGCTGAAACGCTTCAGGAGTTACTGCCCCACTCGAAAGTGATCAAGGCCTTCAACACCACCTTCGCGGCTGATTTCGCGTCGCCTGTTATCGGTGGTGAGAAAGTCGATGCCTTCATCGCCGGCAATGATGATGAGGCGCTGCAGTCGGTAAAGGAACTGGTGGAAACAGCAGGCTTTAATCCCGTAATCGCCGGCGCGTTGCCCGTGAGCCGCACACTCGAACAGATGCAGCTGCTGCTCATACAACTGGGCATGAAATACAACTATAACTGGCTCGCCGGCTGGAAAATATTACACAATTAAATTATTAACGCGCATAAAACAATACAATGAAACCAATGATGAAGAGATTATCAGTTGCCATAATCGCATTCCTGTTGCTGAGCGCATTCAGCTATGCCACTTATACCTGGACAAACGACGACGCGCACTCGCAGGTGCAGTTTACTGTAACACACCTGGGCATTGCCGACGTTACCGGAACCATCAATGACTTCGACGCGAAGATCACTACCACTAAGGCAGACTTCAGTGACGCGGTCTTTGAATTCACCGGCAAGGTGGCATCGCTGGACACACGTGTTGAAGCGCGGAACAACCACCTGAAGAGCGCCGATTTCTTCGACGCCGCGCAGTACCCGCTCATCAGCTTCAAAAGCAATTCCCTGAAGAAAGCCGGGAAGAACAAATTCAAGGTTACCGGCGACCTCACCCTGCATGGCATTACAAAGCAGGTCTCGCTCGACCTGGTATACCGTGGGTCTGTAGTGAACGCGATGAACCAGAAACAAACCACCGGCTTCCAGGTAACAGGCACAATCAAGCGCTCCGATTTCAACCTGGGCAACGGGTTTCCCCCGCCCATGATCAGCAACGAGGTGCGCATCAAAGCCGACGGCGAGTTTGTACAATAACGGATTCCTAACCATTAAAACCATTTATATGAAACTATTAGATAACAAGGTTGCCGTCATCACCGGGGCAGGCTCCGGTATCGGCAAGTCAGCCGCCAAGCTGTTCGCCAAAGAAGGCGCTAAAGTGGTGGTGTCAGACATCAATGAACAACACGGCCAGTCAGCAGTGGAAGAGATCAGGTCGGAGGGCGGTGAAGCATTCTTTATCCAGGCCGATTCGTCCAGCGCCGCAGACAATGAAAGACTGGTTAAACAAACCATCGAAAAATACGGAACACTCGATATCGCCGTCAACAACGCTGGTATCGGGGGACCCATTGCTGAAACAGGCGAATACCCGGTTGAGGGCTGGAAGAAAGTCATAGACATCAACCTATCGGGCGTATTCTACGGGTTGCGCTACCAGATACCTGCCATGCTGAAGAGCGGCGGCAGCATCATCAACGTGGCATCCATTCTGGGCCAGGCCGGAACGAAATATTCACCGGCCTATGTAGCAGCCAAGCACGGAGTGGTAGGATTAACCAAAGCGGCAGCATTGGAATACGCGGCCAGGAACATACGCGTGAACTCTATCGGGCCCGGGTATATCAAAACCCCGCTCCTGAGCTCACTCGATGAAGCAACCATGAAGGCGCTCGTCGCGCTGCACCCGGTCGGCCGGCTCGGTGAGGCGGAAGAAGTAGCGGAGTTACTGCTCTGGCTGGCTTCACCAAAAGCATCTTTTGTAACCGGCGCCTACTATGCCGTGGATGGCGGTTACCTGGCTCAATAATCTCATTGCTACGCACCTGGATTGATGATGTGGGGGAGATTGGCGTGGTGCGTAGCTTTTTTTAAACAACAACAAACAAAGATCATAATGAAGAAAATCTTATCTGTAAACCAGCAATCGAAGGCCATCAATATTGCTTTGCTTGCTGCGAGGGTCGGCATCGTCGCGCTGATGCTCACCCATGGTATCCCCAAACTGGTGATGCTGTTTTCCGGTGGTCCTGTTCAGTTTCCCGAGGTATTCGGTATGAACGCAACGCTTTCGCTTTCACTCACGGTATTTGCCGAAGTATTCTGTTCGGTATTTCTTTTACTCGGACTGGGTACCCGGCTTGCCGCGATCCCTTTAGCCATAACGATGGCAGTAGCGGTATTCCTTATCCATGCCGCCGATCCGCTTTCGGTAAAAGAGCCTGCACTGTTATACATGCTGGCATTCATCGTACTCTTTTTTGCCGGCAGTGGAAAATATTCGGTTGATTACATGCTGCAGCCAAAGCTGTCAGTGGGCAGTCGCAGGGAAGTGGAGGATCCAACAGTCCTGATGTACCAATAGGCAACGAACCATTCTCCGCATCGTCTCTTCTACGTATGTTGAACCTGACCGACAAGTTTGCAAGGACGCTGCGGGCAGGTGTCCTAACGGAGTCTCTCCCCCGAACAGATCTTTCGCGATTCGCCAGCACTACAGAGGACCCCGTGATGAAGGTGCACTATCCGGATTAGTCATTGTGCGGTAGAAACAGTTCCGTCAGACCTCACCCCACCCCCTCTCCTGGAAGAGAGGGGCGCTACATCCGTATGCTGATATCATTGAAGGAATTTTAATGATCATCATACTACCAGGCATCTCTTTGAAAACCTGATTCGACAACACCCATCCTTCTTCAGGTCATCGTATATTTTCAATTCGCATCGCCACCATTCTGCTTCGCTTTCCACCGGCCACTCATTCCCCAGCTCCACTAACGACTATCGCCTAACATCTTCCGCCTCCCGTCTCCCGTCTCCCGTCTCCCGCCTCCAGCCTAAT
>DASVBM010000404.1:0-2194 GCA_036375835.1 Chitinophagaceae bacterium
TTTAGCTGCATACATGCGGTAGTCACTGCCATAGATGAAGACGTCTTTGCTGAACACATAATCAGGGAAATTCAGCATCCAGAGGGTATAGGCGTTTATGCGATAGTTGCCGGATTTCAGGTCATATGGAATTACGAAGTCTGCAGGTGTACTGGCCATCGAATCGAGCTTGTACATTTTCTTTCCGATCACAGCCCCGTCTGCGTTTACGATGTCGACATACAGGATACGGCTGAGGAACGAAGGACTGCCGTCAAGTGTGCACCAGGCCTTCATCCAGATCGTTTCTCCGCCCACATACCAGGACCTGTCTGTTTGTACGAATACTTTTTCCTGCGGAAACTCTTCAGTCATTCGTTTTAATAGTGAATCCTGTTGAGATGTTGATTGAGCGGATACGCATGTACTGAAGAGCAGTAAAGCCAGGGTTGTTGCAAGTCTCATAAACGGGTTTGTAAACTAAAACTACCAAAAAAATACCCCGGCCTATTGAGCCGGGGTATCATTTAACCTTATTTCAACTTATCTGTTATAGATCAGAGAGATCGCCGGTGCTCTTGCACCCGTTACCCCTATGTATCCACGGGAGAACACAGTGAGCGAACGCTGGTTTGGAATCGTGTTGGAATATGTAGCAAGCGCAGTGCTTGTGGGCGCGGCGCCAGCCGGCCTGATCGCCCATGAAGCTGCTGTACCTGCCTGCATCAGGAACTCAGGGCTTTTTCCTTTATACGGAATGTTCTGTGCAACGAGTACTGTACCATGATAAAGGTCTATCGCGGTGCTGTTCGGTGTCAGGTTCACGAATACATACCTTGACTTGCCTGAATCGGGGAGGCTGACATTGTCTTCTACCAGTGTAAGCGCCGCATTTGTGCCGGTATCACTAAGGTGAATGGTATAATTCTTATTCGCCTCAACCGTGGTGCTGCCTGTGAACAGTACGATAGAATCGTTGTTCGTTCCCACATTGGGTTTGGAAATGCCGATGTTTACAGTACCGGGTGTGATAGCGAGGTAGTCCGGGTTACTGCTTCCAGCAGTATTGAGTCCGCCTCCCGGGTACGGTGTGGTGTAATGTGTGGTGCTTGTGAGCAGGTTACTCACCCGCTCGCCGTTTATTTTCAGCTGCACCGGCGCCGGCAGTGTGGCGGTCTGCATATGCGCCATCGCGTAATTCACTTTCACCAGCGCTTTGCCTTCGGTACCGGTTGTAGAGATGAGACGCTGGGAATTCTTTTCACAGCTAATAAAAGCCACCGCCGCTGTGAAAGATAGTATAGCCAGTATGTTTCTTTTCATTGTTTGACGATTTGATTTGAAGATTAAGGTTGACTAAACCACATTTCATACGTATGGTAATCGGCTTTTTCACCTCCAAAACGTTTCAGCTCATCCAGGTTCCAGACATATTCTGAATTGTATCTCGGCCGGAAACGATAGGCCGGTTTGTTCAGGTTGTCGGGATAGTAACTGGTGGGCAGGTTGAAATTCTTATACACCTGCAGGCCGGTAACCGGATCCAGGTCGGTATAGTGGAACCTCCGGAGATCAGTCCAGGTTTCCACCCATCCCCAGCCCCAGAGCGCGATATACTTCTGCAGCATGATGTCGGTAAGCGTAAGCGTGTTCGCATCGGGTTTAACGTTCGGGCTTGCCAGGTAGGCATTCCTCGCAGCGGTGGAGATCAGCGCTGTATTATACAGGTTCTGCGGCCCGCCACGGTATATGCTGGCATAGTTCCGGTTGATGAAATCGAAATGTGCGTTGATACCTGCTTTGTAAGCAGTATAAGCGGTTCCCTTATCGCCTTTGCGGAATGCGGCTTCCGCTTTAATAAAGAGGATCTCCGCATAGGTCATCACCGGCATTACCGCCCTGTCTTTAAACAGGAACTTTCCTGCATTACTGTTGAATACGGCAGAGCTGGGGTTTGCATAAAGGCTGTCGCCCCAGAGCACCGCCACACGCTTGCGTGCATTGATCCAGTTGGTACTTCCCACGGCGTAGTTACCTGTCAGTCCGCTATACGGATCACCCAATGCAGGATCAACTCCGCGATAGCCACCGTTACCGTTGGTGGTATCCTGCGAAGCAGAAAGCATGTGCGATATCCGCGGGTCCCTGTTCGAAGCAATACTGCTTCCGGCCAGCGTTGTACCATCCAGCAACTTAACAATGAAGTTGCTCTGGC
>DASVBM010000067.1:0-3356 GCA_036375835.1 Chitinophagaceae bacterium
GCAGCGGGTGATACCCCGGTCAACTTTACCCGGGTGTTCATCCCCGGCAACCTTGAATATGCTGAGAACCAGTACACATGGTATTATCTTTGCACCTGTCAGCAGAAAATAGCCGCTATAATGAAAAAATTATTATTTATCAGCTCCCTGGTATTTACCTATGTGTTGGTGGATTCATGTGCACGCAACCCGGTAACAGGGAAGAGCCAGATCGTATTTATGTCGGAGGCGCAGGAAATTGCGATGGGGCAGGAGGCCGATCCGCAGATCATCGCGCAGTACGGGCTCTATGGCGACAGCGCGCTTCAGCAATATATTACGCAGAAAGGCAGGGAGATGGCCGCCATTTCGCATCGGCCGAACCTCACTTATAATTTCAGGATCCTTGAATCTGAGGTCGTAAATGCGTTTGCTGTGCCCGGTGGATACGTTTACTTTACCCGCGGCATCATGGCGTATTTTAATAATGAGGCGGAATTTACAGGCGTTCTTGGACACGAGATCGGCCACATCGCAGCAAGACATTCGGTGGAGCAACAACGTAACCAGATTCTTGGCCAGCTCGGCATTATAGCAGGCGTGATCATCAACCCGGACCTTGCCCAGTTTGCCGATGTGGCTTCCCAGGGACTGGGATTGTTATTCCTGAAATTCGGCCGCGATGCGGAGCGGGAATCTGACCGGCTGGGTGTGGAATATTCTTCCAAAATAGGATACGATGCGCACCAGATGGCGGGCTTCTTTACCACGCTTGAGCGGCAGAGCGCGCTGGCAGGTTCGGTTGAACTGCCGGATTTTCTTTCTACCCACCCGAACCCCGGCGATCGTCACGATGCCACCGATAAACTCGCCACCGAATGGCAGCAGAAGCTGAAGCTCACCAATCCAAAGGTCAACCGCAACGAGTATCTGCGGCGGATTGAAGGGTTGATCTATGGCGAAGATCCGAAACAGGGTTTCCTTGAGAATAACGTCTTTTATCATCCTGAACTGAAATTCCAGTTTCCGGTGCCTGCCGGATGGAATTACCAGAACACTCCCCAGGCGGTTCAGATCGCACCAAAAGACGGAAAAGCGTTGATGATTTTCACGCTGGCAAAGGGAAATAGCCTTCAGGAAGCTGCAAGCAATGCGATGCAGCAGTATAAATTGCAGGTAGTTGAATCACGGCAGGCAACGGTGAATGGATTGCCGGCACTGTATGTAATTGCCGATCAGCCGGCGCAGCAGCAGGGACAGCCGGGCCTGCGCACCATGTCTTATTTTATCCAGTACGGCGGCAATATTTATCATTTTATTGGTGTATCCACCGTTGCTGATTTCAACAACTATGCTGGTGCATTCAGCAACGTGTCGCAGAATTTCCGTCAACTTACTGATCCCGCGAAATTGAACAAAAAAGCCGACCGGATCCGTATCAGAACAGTCGCAACCACGGGTACTTTACAGCAGGCATTGCTGAGTTTCAATATGCCGCAGGCCCGGCTGGAAGAACTCGCCATTGTAAATGGAATGAAACTCACCGATAATGTGAGCCGTGGTACGCTGATCAAGATCATCGCGCCCTGAGTTGGCATCAGCTGATTGAAAGGTGATCGCTATGATCACCTTTTTTTATTGGTAATAGCCGCTTCGACTGTAGAAAAATTACACGCGGTTGATGAAGGCTGATCTTACCGGCGGTCTTCCGGTGCACTTCATCGATGCATTAAAATCAGGGGCGGATATATAAGTTTTTTCCGCCTGAAGCATTGCTGGCAACAGCTTTGCTATATCTGCGACAGGTGGGAATTATTCTATGCATGCAGTTTCAATCAGTATCAGCCAGGACCAGTTAAAACCTTCATATGCCTATACCGGCGGTTTGGTGGGCTTCATTTTAGGAGAGTTAAACCTGTTTTTTCTGCTGTTCCCGTTCTCGAGCTTCTTTGTCACTTTCGGGAAATGGATCAACCTTACTTCGTTGACCAACCTGATCGGCCAGGTGCTCGCCCTGTGCTCACTCGTATACATTTTTTTTGCGGCTAAGACGATCCGGATCAACTGGAGCCGGGCGATTATGTTCATTGTAATGATGTCGCTGCTTATTCTTTCTTATCTGTGGGCGGACCCCGTAATGAAGACGGATTCCAGAACCATGATTATCCGGGCAGTACTGGCGGTAGTGCAAACACTGGTGATCGTCAGGATATTCTTTGAGAAAGGAGATGAATATGTTTTTGACGTACTGAAACGCTTCGCTATTATCATAGGTATCCTCAGCGCCCTGTCGATAGCGCTATTCCCCGCTGAATCCAGCTGGACCATTGACGACACCGGCCGGAAACAGGCGTTTTTCGCTTCGCCGAATAACCTGGGGCAGTTTCTTTCCTTCTTTTTCCTGATACTGAACTTTTATAAACGATCAAGCCTGGGATGGTTTCCCTGGTTGTTGCTGAACGCGTTGATCATTTACCAGGTAATGGGTTGTGACAGCAAAACGTCATTAACCGGCGGACTGATCTGTATAGCGCTCTACTATCTCCGGTTCATGATCCGTCCCTTTCTGATTTTTGTGATCGGGGCAGGACTTTACCTGCCGTACTACACGCAGACGTTTGAAAAAGGTGAAGCGGAAAAAATGGAGTTTGCGGAACGGGATATGACGTTCACCGGCCGCAGCGACGTATGGCATATCATGCTGAAGGACCTGCGCGAATACGATAAACAGGCACTGGGTTTTGGAGTTGGTGCGTACTGGGGAGAGAAGACGTACCATCCGAAAGCACATTTGCATGAACTGGAGTGGACCCCTAACTCGGGTCACAATGGATATCTGGATATGAAAATAGCGGCCGGCTGGACCGGTGTGATCATATTGCTGCTATTCCTTTTCCAGTACTTCACCAACATTTTCAGGTTGATGAACAACAGGAATATCGTGATGCTGTTCGTCTCGGTGATCTTTTGCATCAATAATATTACGGAAACAAGTTTCTTCCGGGAGAAGCACTTCTTCTTTGTACTACTGTTGCTCTTCTTCTGGTATACCTGCTTTAAGGTAAAGGATGCGGATGAAGACGAAGAAGAAGAACCCGCCGAAATCGAAGCGCCTGCCGCTTACGAACCGGTATCCCTGCCCTCCGCGGCGAACGCAGGTCTTAGCCGGTAAAACGACAAAGTTTCACCCGCCATTGGATTGAACGGGAAATCAGTCCAGCCTTTTACCGACTACGATCTCAGACAATCCCGTACAACATTATCCACCGGCGACATTGGGGATTTACCATTGGTATGACGTAAGCAAGGCCAGGCCGGCCCGGATTTCTCCGGTCTGCCAAATAGCGGTCCGTCCGCAGGCATTGACAGGCGTCGTC
>DASVBM010000419.1:0-9010 GCA_036375835.1 Chitinophagaceae bacterium
CAACAAGATCATCCACCACCGTGGAAACTACCGGGATACCATACCGCATCCGGTGCTCCGCGGTTTCCCTTTCAGGATCGCCGGGTATCAGTACTTTGTCATAGCCTTCTGCAGGTTTTGCCTGCCTGAAACGCGTGATCCAGTTATCCATGTGACGTTTGAATTCGATTGCGGGTCGGAAAGCATCGATGCGGATGGCACCAAAAAAATGTCCGAGTCCCCTGCCGGGCATTTGTTCCGGCATCGGTACGTATGCCGGGAATGGCGGAACCCAGGGCCCGTAGCTGCCACCGCTCAGCACACCGCAGAAAATATCAACAACACTACCGAGCGCATAACCTTTGTGACTGCCGTGCTCCCGGTCACCACCCAGTGGCAACATGGCGCCGGCGGATTTAAGTGCTGCCGCATCAGTGCTGGGCTTCCCCTCTTTATCCTGCACCCATCCCTGGGGAGCCGCCGCGTTTTTGCGCTGCAGTATTTCCAGTTTGCCATTCGATGCAGTGGTGGTGGCGAAGTCCGCTACAAAAGCAGGCTGATCACCCGCCGGGATAGCTACGGCTATCGGATTGGTACCGAGCATTCGTTCAATTGAAAAAGTAGGTGCAACAAGAGCGGAGGCGTTCGTCATCGCAATACCGATCATATCATGCTCCAGCGCCATCATTGCATGGTAGCCCGCAATACCGAAATGATTACTGTTCTCAACAGCTACCCAGCCGCTGCCTGCTGTCTTTGCCTTGGTAATGGCCAGTTGCATCGCTTCCGGTGCCACTACCAGCCCGAGACCCGCGTCACCGTCCACGGTAGCCGTGGATGGCGTTTCATGCACGGTACTGATCCCCGGAACTGCATTTACGCGACCTGCCTCCCATAGCCGCACATACCCCGGTAGCCGCGCCACACCATGGCTGTCTATGCCGCGCACGTCGGCGGAGAGCAGCACCCGGGCAGCCAGCGATGCGTGAGTGGCACTGCAGCCGATCTTCAGAAAGACAGAAACGGAAAAATCAAACAACCGCTCATAAGAAAATACCTGTTCGCTCATCGTTTTGCAAGATAACATGAGTCAACCGAAGATCGAAGATGAATTATATACATGGCGGTAACACATGAAAAAAGCCCCGCTGGAAAGCAGGGCCTTTTCTTTTCTGGCAAGCCATCATTAGTATGACAACACTTTGAATTCAGTTCGCCTGTTCTTCGCTCTTCCTTCAGGATTGTCTTTTCCGTTTTCGAGCGTGTTAGGCGCTACCGGCATGCTCTCTCCATAGCCCTTGCTCTGCAGCCTGGCTGGATCGATGCCTTTACTTTCCAGGTAATCCACCACACTTTTCGCCCTGCGGGCAGAAAGATCCATATTGTATTTGTCTGATCCGAGGTTATCGGTATGCGCACCGATCTCGATGATCATATTCGGGTACCAGTTCAGCAGCGATACGAGGCTGTCCAGCGAAGGATAAGACTCGGGCTTCAGGGTAGCCTTATTGAAATCGTAATACACATTCTCGAGTACTATGGGCTTGTTAACTTCAATCGGTGGCGGCGGAATCTTATCGAGGCAAAGATTCGGGTTGGTCATCGTCTCGTCGAATTCATCGGAAGGAGCATTGAAGCTGAGTTCCTTTGAATAATACCCTTCGGCAGTGGCAACGGCGCGGATCGGCTGGTATTCGTCCAGAACAAGCGTATACCTTCCATCGGCACCGGTTACATCGGTATTCAGTATCGTACCGCTGGCATCGATGAACTGGACCTTTACATTGGCGATAGGCTGCTGGTCTGCGCAGTCCACAATGGCACCGTTGATGGTACGCTTAGGCCTGATCTTATTCAAAGCAAACAATTCCAGGCAGCATTCAGATGCACGGTCAGAACTGAGGTAGATATTGTCTGTAATGAATTTCTCACCATTACTCACCATGTACATGTCGTCTTTCACCGAGTTGATCGGATAGCCGAGGTTGACCGGTGTTTCCCAGGCACCGGGCGTTCCTTTCGCCTGGAAGAAATCAAATCCGCCCATGCCGATTCTGCCATTGGTAGAGAATACCAGCGCTTTGCCGGTACCATAGTAATACGGGGCCTGCTCATCGTCGGCAGTATTGATCACTGTACCTGCGTTTACAGACGTTCCGGGCGTACCATTCTCCAGCGGCGCCACCCAGATATCGAACCTGCCGGCACCGCCTGGCTTATCCGAAGCATAATACAGGTATTTGCCATCAGGTGAAACCGAAGGCTGCTGTGAACTGTAACCACTGGTATTGATATCGCCTCCCACTAATACGGGATCACTCCATTTTCCGCCATTCTTCGTGCTCACGTACACCTGCGCCATCCGGGAGGTGGACTTTCCGCTCCATTTTGTAAGGAACATCGTGTTACCGTCCGGGGTAAAAGTTGAAACACCCTGGTGCTGGTCTTTTTCCTGGTCGATGTTCATGAGCTGCACATTTGCTCCATTATCGTCAATCGTTGCCCAGTAAAGACGGTTAATATACGCCGCCTTGCGATCGTTGCTGTCTTTGCGGGTAGAAGTGAAGACAAGGTTTTTTTCCAGCATCACAGGCGCATAGTTTGCACCATGCGGGTTGATTGTTCCACCGAGTTTATTAATGTTATAGTACTTCAGATCCCGCTTCTTCATCTGTGCTGCGATGAATTCAAGATTCTGAAGTTCTTTTTTTGCGTCTGCTTTGGCAGTCTCGTCAGATGTTTCGCTGATGAACTGGTTGAACTCTTTGGCAGCGTCTTCAAATTTTGAATTCGCCTTAAGGCTTTTCGCGTAATAGTAGCGCGCCAGCGGATATTCCGCACCAAAGTTTACCGCCTCCTGGTAATACGGTTCGGATTTCACCGGGTTATTCAGCAACCTGTAGGCCTCCGCAACCTTGTAAACTATCTGGTTACGGCTGGAACCTGTCGGTATCCTGGGTTTTGCGGAAGTACGCTGTACCACGTAAGGATTGAACGCCGCACCCGACGTGTCGGCCTTTCCTGTCAGCACCCGCTCGTAATAACGGGCGGCTGAATAATAATCGCCTTTGCTGAAGAAATCTTCGGCAGCGCGAAGGTAGTCGTTCGTTGTTTGTGACTGTGCTGCCAGGCCGGTAAGTATCATACAAAAACACAAAGCCAGTTTTGCTGTATGATCAGATATTCTTTTCATGCAAGTAGAAATAAGTAGTTATAGAAATGCATTATAATCTCGGACAAACAAATTGTTCTTCTTCAGCCTTGAACGCTTTTCTACCCAGCCAGGTGAGTGAAAGCTCGAAGCTGTTGGCTCCGGTACTTGATCTTCCCAGGTCAGACGTATTAAAGTCATAACTGGCACCCAGTACAAAGTTCTTGTGATAGAAACCAACGTAAGGTGCGAAGGCATCTTTGAAACGGTAATTCGCGCCAAACAGGAAATCGCTGGTCGGTGTAGCGCGAACCTGGGCATACGCACCGAGCATCGTTTCCCTGGACTGCGCCTGTGAAAGGAAGAGGAAGTTCGGCGTGATGCTCCAGTTCTCGTTTACATTGATCCTTAAACCACCATGCAGCGTAAGGCGCATCGGAACTTTCGCATCGGAATCCTTGATGAAGTCATCTTCCGGCTGGGTGAGGTGACTCACTGCAAGTCCCCCGTAGAAATTGGCTTTCTTTCCCGGTTTGCCGTCGATATACAAAGCACCGGCACCCATGTCAAACATCGTGGCACTGGTACGGGTGAATGTTTCCGTTGTCGGGTTAGGGTTCGGCCCGGATGGGTTCCAGTTCTCTCCCACCGTGAATTTGTTAGGATCAAACCGCCTGTTCATGATTCCCGCCTGCATGCCAAATACTACCCTTTGGCTGCCATTGGTACCGAACCGGATTCCGCTGTATGAAGCAGAGCCATATGCGGTCAGGTAGTTATACCCGGCATTGCCTGCCTTCAGGTTCATGATGCTGGCACCGAAACTGATGTTCTTATCCGTATTCATATCGAATGAAACACCTGGTGTATTGAACCCTGCTATGCCTGACCATTGGCTCCGATAGATCGCCGATACCCGGTAGGTTCCGTCGAACACACCCGTCATTGCCGGGTTCATCCATGAGGGGTAGACATAATACTGGGAAAAATGCGGGTCCACCTGTGCAATGCTATTTTTCCCCATCACAAGCAGCAGCACCAATAAGGAAACTTTAAAAACGCCTTTCATGGTAGTTGGTTTAGAAATTTAAAATTTTTATCACTTCACGATCACAACATATCCTGTCACTCTCGGGAATCCATATTTTGGTTCGATGATATAATAGTATGTTCCTACCGGAAGTTCTTTTCCATTCACTGTTCCATCCCAAGGCTTCATATATCCGAACGAACGGTAAACTCTTTGACCATAGCGATTGTATACTTCCACAACTGCGGTAGGATAATCCGCGAGGTTGGAAATAGACCATGTATCGTTGATGCCGTCACCGTTTGGTGAGAAAGCGTTCGGGATAGTGATCGGCCTCAGCACTTTCACCGAAAGGGTATCGGATGCCGAGCAATTTCCGTCGCCCGTAGCAGTCAGCACGAATATGCCATCCTGGTCTGCTATATAAGTGGGCTTCAGGATCGTGTTGTCGCTCAATGTTCCGCCTGTCGGACTGGTCCATGCCAGATTCAGGGCTCCTGAATTTGTCTGCGCGTTGAACGTAACAGTCGTTCCGATCGGCACAATGAACGAAGGACCAACGTCTACTACCGGTTGCAGGTAAACAACGATATTCTTCGAAATCTCTGAGCTACAACCCTGGGTATTCGATACCTGCAGCCTGACCTGGTAGTGGCCGGGGTTCGCATACGTCTTAACCGGGCTTGCGCCGGTACCGGTTGTTCCGTCTCCGAAGAGCCAGATCCTTTCGTCGATATCACTGCCCGGCGCAAAACTGCTGTCGAAGAATGCATTCTGCACACCCTGGCAGAGTGTATCCGGTGTAACCCCAAACTTGGCTACCGGTTTATTGAAGAAAGTATTGAACGATTCCGTTACCTGGTGGGTACAGCCCTGCGCCGAAGTCACCACAAGTGTGATATCATACGAAGCTGAATCCGGGTAAGTATGTGATCCGTCTTTCACGGTAGAAGTATTGAGGCTTCCACTGCCAGGATCACCAAACGTCCAGCTGTAATTCAAAGCTGCATTGTTGGCAATGGTGGAAGTGTTGGTGAACTGCGCCACACCGCCCGGCATACACACAAAAGGCGGCGGGTCAAATGAAGCAACCGGCAACGGGTTCACCGACAAAGGCGCCACAAACTGGTCGCTCACGCAACCCTGGTCAGAAACCGCCTTCAGCCTTACATTATAGATGCGGTGAATACTGTATCCCTGCGACATCGGCGTGCTGATATTCCCGGTTGTATCCAGGTTCCCGTTATCGAAATCCCAGTACAGGTCAGTAATGCTGCCCGTACTGATAGTGGAGGTATTGGTAAATGAAGCCACTTCATTAAGGCATATCTCAGCGTCTGCAATTGTAAAGGAAGCTGTCGGTTTCGGATTTACCACCAGGTTTGCTGATACAGGCGCACTATTACAGCCGAGGCTG
This sequence comes from Chitinophagaceae bacterium, assembly GCA_036375835.1. Classification (GTDB taxonomy): domain Bacteria; phylum Bacteroidota; class Bacteroidia; order Chitinophagales; family Chitinophagaceae; genus JAEZDC01. Next base: position 5,578 of record DASVBM010000419.1, read on the forward strand.
GTTCCTGTTACGGAATAGGTGAACGTGCCTGCAGCACCCGGCGTGGCGGTAACCGCGCTGCCCGAATTACTGTTCAGGTTGGATCCTGTCCAGGCGTAGCTGTTTGCCCCGTTGGCAATCAGGTTCCGCGATTGCCCGATACAGATCGGTGCAACAGGGTCTATTGTCACCACAGGTGTGGGATTCACGGTTATGTTTACACTGTTCAGCCCCGCGGTGCGTGCACACCCGTTGCTGCCTGTTACGCTGGTCAGCGTAATCGTATAACTGCCCGGAGTACTGCCCGTGGGTATCACGTTGAGCGTGCCACCGTTGTTTACCGAAACAGGTCCGGAAGCGGTGGTGACACCTCCCGGCTTACTGATCGTGTACTCGATGGTAAACGGCCCGGTGCCAATCGTTGCATTGAATGTGATCGACGCCGCCTCATATTCACAGATAGCAGCAGGCGCGGTAATATTACCATTAGCCAGCGGGTTCACGGTGATCGTCACTACATTGGAAGTTGCGGTACACGGTCCATTGGTCACTTTCCTCCTGTAGTACGTGGTCTGTGTTAATGAAGCAGGCTGGTAATCTTCCGTATTCGACGACGGTATCGCGGTCCAGTTAACATTATCTGTCGACACTTCCCATGTGTAAGTGAAGGTGCCGGAACCTGTGGGCGTATTACCATTGATCAAAGCAGGCGCGGTTGCCTCGCAGATGGTCTGGTCGGCAGTTATATTGTAGTTACCCAGGCCTTCAAACACATTAATGGTTGTAGTGTTGGAAGTGCTGCCGCAAAGACCGCTGCTAACGTTCCTGCGGTAATAAGTAGTATCATTCAGGATACCGGGCGAATAGCTGATAGCCGTTGCACCCGGAATATCTGTCCAGTTCACACCGTCGGTTGAAACCTGCCACTGGTAGGTGTAGCTACCGTTACCACCGGTCAACGTGCCCGCATTATTCAAAGGCGCCGGTGCATTGCCCTGGCAGATGGTCTGGTCTGCTCCGATCGCGTTGCCGCCTACACCCGGAGTAATATTCACTGTGATGGTCGCTGGCGCGCTTTCACATCCAAAGCTGTTGGTCTGTGTTACATAATATGTAAACGTACCACCGTTTGCCGTTGAAGGCGTTGGCGCCGTGGTAACACCACCTGTGAGCGCAGCGTTATCGTACCAGGTGATGGTATTGCCCGGGTCACCTGTACCGGTTAAAGGACTGGCAGTCCCCATCTGGCAATAAGACACCGGAGTGGTAACCGTCGGTGCCGTTGGCTTGGGATTTACCGTAAATGTGATGCTGCCGTTGCCACTACAGCCATTCGTGGTTCCCTGTACATCGTATGTATAAGTACCCGCAGGCGGCGTCGCGGTAACCGTATTACCGGTGGTGCCACTGAGGTAAGTTGCGGGCGACCATGTATAGCTTGTTGCACCATTGGCGGTGAGCGTGGCTGATCCACCTGCACAGAATGCAGCTACCGGATCTACCGTTACTACCGGTGTGGCGGTAACGGAGATGGTTACTGAATTCAATCCGGTGTTCGTTACGCAGCCGTTACTGTTCGTGATGCTGTTTAACGTAACGGTATAATTTCCTGCAGCACTGCCCGTAGGTATCACATTCACTGTTGACGGGCTGGGCATACCAGCCTGGTAAACAGTTGTTGACCCGCCTCCCGGTGTCGTTACTGTATAATTAAATTCAAACGGCGCAGTTCCGGCCGAAGCGGTGAATGTGATGTCTGCAGACTCATACTGGCAGATCGCTGTTGGCGCGGTAATGTTACCATTCGCTTTTGGATTCACGGTCACCTTCACAACGTTCGAAGTATCGGAACATGGGCCGTTCACCACGATCCTGCGGTAAAATACAGTGGTGGTAAGCGCGCCCGGCTGGTAATCTTCACCGGTTGCACCTGAAATATTCGTCCAGGTTGAGCTATCCGGTGAACTCTGCCATGTATAAGTGAATGGACCTGCACCAGCCGGCGTTTGTCCATCCAGCCCTGCGGGTGTTGATCCTTCACATATTGCCTGGTTGGCACTGATACCGGTATTGGTAAGTGCAGGCACTACCGTAATAGTAACAACGTTCGAAGTGTTGCTGCAGAGCCCGCTGGTAATATTTCTCCTGAACTGTGTTGTTGCCGGAAGCGAACCCGCATCATAGCTTGCAGCGGTAGCCCCCGCAATATCGGTCCAGCTGCTGCCATCCGGTGATGACTGCCATTGGTAATTGAAAGTACCCGTACCACCTGTTGGCGGAGTAGCCGCGCTCAACACTGCGCTTGCTGATCCTGAGCAGATCGTCTGGTTACTGCCGATAACATTATTGTCGATAGAAGGCGTAATGGTAACGGTGATCGAATCGGGCTGGCTTTCGCATCCACCCGTATTTGTCTGCGTAACATACCATACAAAATTGCCTGCAACCGCTGTTGAAGGTGTGGGAGCTGAAGCTGACCCGCCGGTAAGTCCCGGGTTATTGTACCAGGTCAGTGTATGTCCGGCCGATGCCGTAGCCTGCAGCGGGGTTGCCCCTGTTGCATTCTGGCAATAGTTAACCGGTGTAACAACAGTCGGCGGTGCAGGCCTCGGATTCACATTCAACGTATAGGTTGTTGTACCCGTACAATTGTTGGTGGTACCATCAATCGTATAGGTCTGTGTTGTCGTCGGATTCGCGGTGACACTGCTGCCGGTATTTGCACTCAGCCCGGTACCGGTCCAGGTATAGCTTGTTGCGCCGGAAGCCGTAAGCGTTGCTGATGTTCCTTCGCAGATCGCGCCTGCGGGAGTCTGCGTAATGGTGATCACCGGTATCGCTGTAACGGTGATCGCAACAGAATTCAGGCCCGTGGTTGTTGAACAGCTGTTGCTGTTCGTAATACTGGTGAGCGTAATCGTATAATTGCCCGCCGTGCTGCCTGCTGGGATCACTGTGAACGTAGCGTTATTGGCGATACCATTCTGGTTGACCGTTGATGTACCACCCGGTCCGCTGATCGTATATGTGATATTGAAAGGCGCAGTACCAGTAGTGGCGGTAAATGTTATATCGGCGGACTGATTGCCACAAATTGCGTTTGTCGTTGTACTGATACTACCGGTTGCGTTCGGATTCACGGTAACGATCACCACGTTTGAAGTGTCGGCGCACGGTGCATTGACTACAATTCTCCTGTAATGCGTGGTGGCCGTAAGCACCGGTGGCTGGTAATCTTCACCGGTTGCTCCGGAGATCGAAGTCCAGCTAACGCCGTCAGCTGAACTCTGCCAGGTATAGGTGAAAGGACCTGCACCGGAAGGTGTTTGCCCGTCGAGCAGCGAAGGAGTAATGCCTTCGCAAACAGTCTGGGTACCGGTGATGTCGGCATTAGTGATGGCAGGAACCACCGTCACCGTTACAATATTCGAAGTGCTGCTGCAAAGCCCGCTGG
>DASVBM010000236.1:0-5300 GCA_036375835.1 Chitinophagaceae bacterium
CGATGCTGATTCAACTGCCACCCGGCCGCCGCAGCTTGTTACGTGTTCTGCAAAGGAATGCGGATACCACCTGCTTCCCGGCGAACGTAAGGCTGGTGATCAGCGAACCGGTTTCAATGAAAAATATCACGATGTATTTTAAACCCGCGCTGCGGAAGCGTACGTTGTTCAATGTAGTTGGGGTATTACCGGGAAAGACCCAACCCGAAGAATGGATACTGATCACTGCCCATTATGATCACGTAGGTGTTTTGAAAAAACGCAGGGACTCTATTTTTAATGGAGCGAATGATAACGCGAGTGGAACGGCGGCGATGATGATGCTGGCCCGGTATTACGCGGCTCGCAGGAACAATAACCGCGGCATTATTTTTATCGGTTTTGCCGGAGAAGAGATCGGGCTGGTGGGATCGCGTTACTTTGCGCATAACAGCAGCAGGTTGAATATTAAAGCCGTTGTGAACCTTGAAATGCTCGGGAAACCCCATCGCGAAGGTCACCGCGTATGTATGGTTACGGGCGGTGGAGATCTTCCTTCCTGGTTCCGCAATACTGCTGTTGATTCCGGTATTAAGATCGGCTATGATGAAAGGCCGGAACAGCGACTATTTCGGCGCTCGGATAATTACCCGTTTTTCCTCAAAGGCATTCCCGCGCATACATTCATGAACTGGGTTGACAACGACCGCGATTACCATCAGCCATCTGATGAATTATCAACCCTTGACCTCGGGAATATGTGTGAACTGGTAAAAGGACTCATACCCGGCCTGGATGGGCTTATTTCCGGTGAGTTTACTCCGCATGTGACTGGGGAATAGAGCCAGGTGAGGCCCGGTATTTTACTGAGGCGTGGTGGTTAGCTTCCGGCAAATGGCGTCCCAAATAAGCCAACAGCCAATTCGATCCAGATCAATGCCAGGACCAGCAGGATGGCGCCGCAGATCAGCAGACGATGACTTAACTTTTTTACTTTTCTCAGAACCAGTTCGATTGCCGCCCCTGTACCGAAGAGTAGTAACCCAGCGACGAAGAAATCACCGCCGGACCAGTTCAGTTCTTCTGTGAACTGCATGGCAACAAACGGAATCAGCAGCAGGGTTGCGGCGGTTCCCATGATCGTGTAGAGTCTTGTGTTTTCTGTCATCATACCTGTTTTTTCAGTGTTTAAGATCGCACTGCTTATATGCTTTGAAAAGTGCTTTGTTTTACAAAGTAAATGCAGGTTTTTTGAAACAGAAAAGAAAAATGCTCAAAAAAACATTAAAACGGGTCAGCCCGGCGGTGGTAATAGTTGCACACGGTGTGGTGCGCGCAAAGTGCCGATTGGAGGCTGTTTGGGATGGTTTGGGACGATTTGGTACGGTTGTGATGAATTATATATGGGTGATATATGGGTGATCTATGGGCTATCCATGGACGATCCATGGACTACTGATGGGCGGGTGGTGGTTTGACGATGGAGAATGGAGGGGGAATGGGAGCACGTTGATTATGGGCATTCCGATGATGCGGTGGTTGGTGCGTACTGCCCTGAGGCAGTCGCGGGAATCAATACCTGGATAAGCGATTATTTTTTAAAGATGAAATACACCGCCAGCACCAGGAATCCAAACCCGATGATATGATTCCACCTGAGTGTTTCCGTTTTAAAGACCAGGATCGTAAAAACCGAGAATACGATCAGGGTGATTGTTTCCTGGATCACTTTCAGCTGCCATAGGTTAAAAGGGCCGCCGTTCTCCATGTAGCCGATCCTGTTGGCTGGCACCTGGGCGGCGTATTCAAACAGCGCGATGCTCCAGCTGACCAGGATAACTGCCGGCAAACCGAGGTTTTTCAGCCAGGGCAGGTGTTTGAATTTCAGGTGACCGTACCATGCGATGGTCATGAAGACGTTCGACAAACAGAGTAAAGCGATGGCGTATATTCCTTTCATACACGAATACCATTTGCAGGTTCTAACAGAAATACGACCCCGGCACCGGGCTTTCAATCATAAAGTTATACCGATGTGGCCCTGAAAATCTGCCAATTCCCTTCAGGTATTCCCGGTGTTCCAGGAAAAACTGCAAGTGGTCTGTAAAGCCTTCCGTTTCTGTTTCTGAATGGAAAATAGTTTCCGCTACCGCCGCAGGGTCGCGGTTGTCTGGCAGGGTTTCTTCGAATGTCCAGTTATCCGGGTCAGTGAGCCGCAGGCCCCCGCCATTCCAGGGGAACCTGTAGGCCTGAGACATAAATCCAATGATATCCGGATTGACCATCGCGTTATCCAGCCAGTTATGGTTTAAAGCGAACACCAGCTGCCCGTCATGAATGGTGCTGAGTACATCGTACGGCTCGAACAGCGAACTATCCGCCGCCACGATGAGTGTATTTTCAGAACGGGCATCAGGATCGTATGTGCAGTAAGGAACCGCGAGTATTTTCGATAACAGCCTTCCGGTGATTTCGGAGTCCCTGTCTTCAAGCGATGCCACCGCATCTACCGGTACGGACAAAGCTTCTATTAATAATTTCAATTTTCCGGCAACGGCCCGAATTGATTCGTAAGATCCGGTGGCCGCCACAAACCTGCCCCCCGCAACAAAATCGTTATTGCTGTCGAAATAGTCCAGGATAACGCTACCATACTGGATATAATGCCATTCGCGGATATGTTTCGGGATACTGCGGACTGTGTTAAACCGGTTCAGCATTTCCTGCAATTCGGTGAGTTTCATTCGTGGCACCAGTGTTTCGGATGGATCGGGATGATCATTCAAAACCGTTTCCAGGTCATGGATTGTTTCCCCGACGCCTTCTGTTCTACCATTGAGGATTTTGCATTTGTTCAGGAAATAATAATCCCAGAAATCGCAGGATCTGAGCGTTTCCATGAGTTCAAGGGCTTTATCCACCTGGAACTGTCTTGCGTAGCAGATAGCCAGGTTGTGTATAGCTTCCGCATTCCCGGAATCGAGATCGATTCTTTTTTCAAAGAATACTGCCGCAAGCGCGTAGTGTTCAGCAGCGAAATAGTATTCACCGAGCTTGTTGAATACTTCCGGATCTGAATTGTTTGTGCAGGCAGCCTGGAAAAGAGCCTGTTCTTCTCCTGCGCCCATCGCTCCTAAACATTCTGCAGCCAGTTGATAGAGCGGCAGATAGTTGACGTCTTTGCTGAATCCGAAAATCAGGCTCCGCAGGCAGTCCTGCAGTTCCCCGGCTTCGAAGTGTTGTTGTGCCTGCATCAGATTTTGTTCCGCGGGTGAATGCCTGTCAGGATCGGTGCTGTGGAGTGACTGCATTTGTTCTGAGATAATGGGATATTAACACAAGACCGGTTATCTGGTGATGCTAACCGGCGAAAGGAATAATAGTTTTTAAAGTGATCTATGAACGGGGAACGACCGGGATCGAATTTTTACACCGCTTCCTTTACCGGTACGGAGTGTACCGCCTGCGCCATTTCACGTATCAGTGATGGATCTTTTTCGATGGCGTTACCAACCACGATCACATCAGCGCCGGCTTTACAATTGACATACGCTTTTTCAGGTTCCACTATACCACCGCCGATGATCAGGGGTGCTTCGATATGTGTGGCAACCTGACGTATCATTTCTTCAGGTATGGGGCGTTTTGCTCCACTGCCCGCGTCCATGTAAATCAGCTTCATACCCAGCATTTCTGCTGCCATGGCGGTACACATGGCAATCTCATTTTTATCAGAAGGTATGGGAGAAGCGTTCGAGATATAGGAAACGGTGGTCGGCGCACCGCCATCAATTACCAGGTAACCCGTTGGCATGATTTCAAGTCCGCTCTTTTTTACAAAAGGCGCGCTGACAACGTGCTGGCCGATCAGTAATTCAGCGTTCCTTCCTGAAACCAGCGAGAGATACAGGAGGGCATCGGCATACCGGCTCACCTGGGATGGTGAACCGGGAAACAGGATCACCGGGATTTCACAGGCGGCTTTGATCTGTTGGATGCATTCGTCGAGGTGGTTAGAAATCACCAGGCTGCCCCCCACGAAGAAATAGTCCACTTTAGCATCAGTGGCCAGCCGCAGTAGCTGGTCAACAGAGGTATTGTCTACCTTATCCGGATCGATCAACACCGTAAATGACTTCCGGCCCAGTTTCTTTTTCTCAGCAAGTTGTAAATAGAGTTCCTGTTTCATGCATTCTTTTGTGGGTCGTTCCCTGCAAAAATGCAAAAAAACACCCAGATATTGCCTCCGGGACCCGCTAAAATCCGGTCCTCAATGCCTTGTGAATCAGTTTTCTTTTTAAAGTTAGGGTTTTAACGGCTGAAAGCCAGTATATCTACGAAAAAAAACGCAGATCGTAGGTTGCATGCCAGATTTCTTATCTACACCTGTTAACATTGCGGCAAATGCAGGGTGGCCTTGAAGTACACCGATATCCACAGAGATTTTCCACAGGCGGTGCATATTTCTGAAATGAAATTCTGAAGATCGGAAGATATTTTCGTCAACCGACCCCGGAACAACGGAAAAGGGCCAGATCAATAGAAATTCCACACTACTAAATAAACTACCACGCTTATGGCACACCAGCAAAAACAGGGCTTGCAGTTCAGCCGCCGCTTTACAAAGGAGGGCGTTTCGCCATTCGATCAGTTCGAGTACGATTACCGCACATCCATCATCCGTAATCCTTCGGGTGAAGTGGTGTTCGAGATGAATAACGTTGAGGTCCCGCGCCAATGGAGCCAGATAGCAACCGACATTCTTGCCCAGAAATATTTCCGTAAAGCAGGGGTGCCGCAACCGGATGGCTCGCTGGGAAGGGAGACGTCGGTAAAACAGGTGGCACACCGCATGGCGAATTGCTGGAGAGTCTGGGGTGAGCGGTATGGTTATTTCAAGACGAAAAAAGACGCGCAGGTATTTTATGAAGAGCTGGTGTACAGTATTCTCAACCAGGCCTGTGTGCCCAATAGCCCGCAGTGGTTCAATACCGGTCTGCATGAGAGTTACGGGATCACCGGTAAGCCGCAGGGCCATTATTTCGTGGATGAGAAAGATGGAAAGCTGAAGAAATCCACTTCCGCTTACGAGCGTCCGCAGCCGCACGCCTGCTTTATTCTGAGCGTAGGCGACGATCTGGTAAATGAAGGTGGTATTATGGACCTCTGGGTCAGGGAAGCAAGGATTTTCAAATACGGCAGTGGCGTAGGAACTAATTTTTCTCAGATCCGTGGCGAAGGTGAAAAGCTGAGTGGTGGTGGAACATCTTCCGGGCTGATGAGTTTCCTGAAAATCGGCGACCGGGCAGCGGGCGCTATCA
>DASVBM010000481.1:0-7973 GCA_036375835.1 Chitinophagaceae bacterium
ATTACTGCGCAACCCTTCCGACGCATGTCTGCATAAACGACCTGGTGATGACCTGTACCGCGCAGGCAAGTAATTTTTATTTCCATAAAGAAGCGTAAATTACTCTTCGGGAAAGCAGACCCTGGCTAATTGTCAATGGACAATGTACATAGGTGGCTTCGGGCCAACGATGCGGCATCCACCTGTTGTCGCCGTCCATTGTCTGCCCATGAATCGCATCAACTTAAAAAACAAAAAATAATGAAAACCCTGACCGCGTTGCTCACCGCTATGCTGCTGCTTGCAACACTCAACAGTTACTCCCAGGAATTCGAAGTACGAGAAAGACATCATTGAAGCCGCCAAATGGTTGGTGAATACGCCCATGAACGAACAGATGAGCAAGCGCAATGCAATCTCCACCTTCGTTTTCAAATGGGTGAATGGAAGTCCGACGGTAAATGTGGAGCTGAACGAAACCATCATGGATTTTGAAAAGAAAAACCCTGGCATGCTGATCATTTATATGGCGGCCTGCTCAAGGTATGTGCTCGAGAACAACTATTCAAAAGATATGCGGGCAAAGCACAAGGCCGCATTAACCGCCATGGCCACTGTATACACATCCGGTAACGGTATAACGAAGGACAAAAAGATGGATAAGCTGGTGAAAGCGGTGAATGAAGGAACACTTGATGAGTGGCTGGATAAAAACCTGAAGGTTGAGGCGCATTGATACGCTGATCCGAATTGCCCTTTAAACTTCTAATTCTAAGAATCCATATAAAAAAACATATCGATTATGAAACCCGCCCATTCTTATCTGGAGTTTTGTAATAAGTTTTATCGGTTCAATCGTCGGCGCCTACCTTAAAATCACCCACGCACAGGTGCAGAAGTGTTGCTCATCATCGCAGTCGTGGCATGGCTGTTAGTTATTGCTATGGCTATCTTTGAAATAAGAACATCAAGTAAAATTGATGGCTTCAGAAAAACGATGTGGACGATTGGATTAATTCTGCTCAGTGGTATTACTTGTTGGCATAAGATGAATTGCTATTACGAAAAGATTGAACAGCGGACCTGAAAAACCCGGTTAACGAATCCCTGATGTAATATATCTGTACCCGCAATCGCTCGCGTCGGCGATCCACCGCATGTACAGCAGTCAGTGGAAACGCAAAACATCTCTACATCCGCGCAGACTGCTTAACACTCTCCCGGTCCATTTTCCTGCGGAACACAGCGTGCACGTCTTTATTCTACTGCGCCAGCGCAATCCTCAACTGAATGCCGGCCCTGGTATTCACGATCGGTGCGGAAGTAGACACATAAGGTGTTACCCTGCGCTGGTCGAAGAATATTTTCAGGTTAAGGCGATTGTTCAGCACATAGTCTACTGAAGGCTGTATCGTGATGACTTTCTGGCCGCCGGTGCTGTAAGCATTCGCCTGGTCTAGCCTGCTGTTGCTCTGCGCATCATCCCGCATGGCCACGTCTACACGAACATTCAGGTCGTTCTCCAGTTCCTTGCCTTTGGTGAATGGCAGCTTGAAGGGAAGCTTGAAGCCGCGGGTCCGCCAGCTCAGGCCGAATGTCCACTCGGTTGAGTTCAGCTCGCTTAACTGGTAATCGATCAGGCTGAGGCTCAGCTGGCGGCTCTTACGGTATTCTGCGCGAACGTTCAGCTGGCTGGTGGTGGTAACGTCTATTCCAAGTAATGGCGCAAACTGTTCCTGTATCGTTATGTTCGGAACCAGGAAATAAGGAATATAGTTTCCGCTCACCGTATCGATGAAACCGGGGGCGGCGTATCCAAACGGGTCACGGAACAACAACGCGCTGGTGAAGCTGTTCATGCTCAGATTGCCGGTATAGCCGTGCGTAATACTGATGGTGCTGAAGGTCTGCTGCAGCGCTGGTATGCGACTCAGGCCGGTATAGGTTAACTTCCAGTTCGGCCTTGGAATAATTCCACGGAAAGGATTCGACTTGATGTTCGGGTTCGTTTGTTTGATCAGCGGAACACTCTCCGGGCTCCTGCCGGTATAGGCCGCAATGAACGCGGGTATCAGTACGTCCTGTGAATAACGGCCATAGCCCTTGGCGTAGCCGTCACTGCCTACCGGGCTGCCAGCCTGTGTCCAGTACTGGTTCTGCTGCGCCGCCCGCATTGAAATGACCTGGCGGTAGTTCTCAAACTTCCGGAAGGTTTCGGAAACCTCGTTAGGCTTGAACTTCTGGAACAAGGTGTTGAAGGCGATATAGCTAACATTGAATCCACCGGCAGCCAGCGGGTTGTTATGCGTGAGATTGCCGTTGCCGGCGCTTGAAGTGTCTTTGAATAACTCCGAATAATCTTTACTGTAACTCTTCTCCACATTCAGGTCGATCATCAGCTCGCGTATTGGTTCCAGCTGCGCGGTGATCGTCAGCTTTTGCTCAAAGCGCTGCGCAAACAGGAAGTTGAAGTCTTTGCTTCGGGTGATCAGCCCTTTTGCTGCCTGTTGATTTAACCAGTTCGTATCCGGTTGCCTGCCGAATACATAATCAAGGCCTGGTGCCATGCTGCGCCAGTTCTGACCCAGGAATCGCGTGCTGTCCATATAACCCGGTAACCTGCTGCGATAGTTCTCGGAATAATTCACCGACGTACGTTTCAGCATCGTCAGGAATTTCCCGGTAGCTTTCATAAAGCCACCGATCTCTACGGGCTGGTTATTCTTCGCGATCCTCGCATTGCGCTTTTGCTCTCTCCACTTCGCCAGTGCGTCCTTACGGGCTTTACCGGTAAGACCTTTCGTAGCGTCTTCACGCGATGGTACCTGCGGAACCACTACATCATCCCTTCTACTGCCTGTTACCCGGTTCGAAGAATCCTTTCCTTTCATCCTCGGCTGGCTGGGGTTATCAAGCGCCCGGAGCCATCTTGATTTCTGGTAGAGTCGCGTGAAATCGAATTCACCATTAATGCTGTTGTCCTGGCTGTTCTCAATTGTATTTCCAAGATCGATGGCAAGCCGGCTCGCGCCGATCCAGTTGTAGGTGGTGGTATAGCTGTAACGCGCGGTGATCCAGTCTGTCAGAGGCAACTTCGACAAAGGAAGCGTATAAGCAGCCACTGCGCGCTGCGTGTAGAGCGTATTACGGCCGCCATTCCAGAAATTCTTTCTGACTGTGTCCTTCTTCGCTTTTGTATCAATGCGTCCATATGGCTCGTCGACCCTTGCATTGTTCGTTGCCGAGAAATCGATGTTCAGCGATCGCGTCAGGTCCCAGCGGAGGTTGTAAAAACGGTCGAAGGTGAAATATTTGTCATAAGTAGTGTCTACCCTTTCAATCTTTCCTTCCGAAACGATACGCGGTACAAACTCGCCGAACTGCCTGTTCACGTCGGCGCGGAAACTCAGCAGCGACGGATTCAGGTTCACGTTGAGGTCGCGTATCAGCGCCAGCCAGGGTGTTTTGCTCCTGATCTTACGCAGCGGCTCAATGTACTTCGGCGATGAATTATAGGTATAGCCCAAACCGCCGCGATGCTTGGTTACATCGTTCTTTAAGATCAGCGGGTTGGTTTGTTCGAACTTCGTATACGAATAGCTCACATCGAAATTGCTCGCACTCCACAGCCGGGTACGCCCGCGGGGCTGTATGCGCACGTTGGTGAAGTTCAGCGTCTTGATAGTGGTTTCATCTATCGCCGCACTGCGGATGGAATCCTTCTTATTGCTGTAAGCGTTCACCTTATCCTTCAGCTTGATGTCGAGATCGTAAGGATCGTATTCCGGTGTGCGGATTGTTTTATTGATGCTTGCATACACAGGTATGGTCAACCCGGCTTCTTTGGGTAACAGTTTGCCGGCATCTATCGTTGCCGCGGCGTCAAACTGGAAGAGGTTGTCTCTGGCTCTTTCGTTTACACGCTGTTCAATCGTACCGAAACCCTTGGTGTATGTATTCGCGGAAAGCGTGAACGTTCCAAGGTCCGCAAGTTGCACATCCACGCGCCCCAGTGCCGCATAGCCGCCACTCTCATCCAGGCGTGATAACCTCAGCTCATTGATCCAGACTTCCGCTGAAACAGGATCCGCGTAGTAGTTCTCCAGTCCAACAAGAAAACCCCTCACCTCACCCAGGTTCGGGTTACCGAATACCGAGAATATTTTTTCACCGATCTTTTCACTGTAGCGCTTATTCACGGGTATAAGACTGCCATTACGCCTGGTCTTCAGGGCGATCAGTTCCTGTATGCTGAAGTCCATCGAGTTCAGCGAAGGCCATACGCTGTCGCAGCTACTGGCCGAATAAGTACCCGGTTTGGTAACCTTGAGGGGCCAGCGTATTTCATAATAGTTATTCAGGAAATCCTGCCCGATCCGTACCACCGCGTAGAGCTCATCATTTTTCAATGCCGGCAATCCGGGAACCGCTTCGGCGTGCACGAACATGGAGAGCTGACCGTACTGGCGCAGGTCAAGGTTTAGTGTTTTAAACACCGCTTTACCGTCGCCCGGTGCCAGGTTGCGCACCTGCAGGCTCATCGCCTGTTCGTTCTGTAACAGGTTCACGTTGTTGTTGCTCAGGTACTGCACGCGTTCAATGCCACAAGGGATCACATAATTGACCGGCTTCTTGCTGCTGTTCTCTTCAATGTTCACAGCAGAAACCAGCAAAGGATTAGTGGAAGCGGGTGCATAGGCGCCGGTAGTATCCATTTTATACGTAAAGGTTCTCCACTGGTTGCGCACGAGGTCGAGTTTTGCGAAACGCATCACCACAGAGTCGTCGAAATCGGTGAGGTACAGCCGCATGAAGCGGATGGACCTGAAATCAGGAATATTACCCACGCGTTTGGTATATCCTTTAATCGGGATGCGCAACTGGTACCAGTCTTCTGTTCCGGAAGTTCCGTTGGCGTAACGTACCGGCACAGAACGCTTATCCACCACGTAATTGCCCACCGGCATATTCTTGGTGAGGTTGATCTCGTATTCGTAATATTCTTCGTTTTCGTTCAGCGTATTGTCGCGGTTCAGGTCTTCGTTATCGGGGTACAGGGTGGCCGCCGATGAAAACTCGGAACTGGTGGTAGCCACCGGGGAATTGCCATGCGGGTTATTGTAGTTTTTATAGCGCGCCAGTATGCCTGTACTACCGAACACCGGGTCCCGGTACCACAGATAGTTATCGTTCGAAGGATCCCTTAACGCTGCCTGGTATACTGCAGATGGGGCGCCGAAATTTGTTTTCAGCAATTCGAGATAACCGCTGTGCCTTCTCACTTCATCGGCATCGATCATACCATCGAAACCGACATCCTGGTAAGGACGGTCGTCCGGGTCGTTGCTGAATGCCTGTGTGATCTGTATAGGGTTAATAGGCTGGTATCCCCAGACCGAACTGTCGATCTGCGCCGGTATCTTGGGCGTGGGTAAACCATTCTCATAGAAACGCTTGCCATCTTTCAAAACATCCTCGCTTATATTTCCGAGGTTGATGAACAGTTTTCCGCTGGTGGCACTGGTCCTAATAAACGGATCCTGCACCCAAAGCTCAATGAATTCAACGTTGCCGGTCTCAAAGTCGGTCTGGTCTATGCTACGCATGATACCGCCCCAGTTCTTCTTCCGCTGGCCCGGCAGGAACTTTCCATCAGCACCTATTACGCTGTTGCGGAACTCAAAATTGTAAGGCCCCTTCTCCGCAGGATAATAGGCCAGGTCGAACGTCACCGTCTGGCTTTGTCCAAGGTTCGGGGTCAGGTTCGGAAAGAGCTGGGTGGTATTCACCAGGCGGACCCTTGGATCACTCAACTCATTCACATTGCCACGAAGCGGGTTGTTGTCGCTCGTGCGGTCCTGCAGTATCGGTTCAATATTATACCAGGCGAGTTTCGCACGGTTAAAACCATAAGTGCTGTCATCATACAACTGGCCTTCCGGGAATACAGAAGGCGTAGACGCCAGCGTCCAGGCTACCCAGGGAAAACGCAGGTCAATATTGTTCTTGCTGCCCTCGAAATCGTCCAGGTAGATCAGTCCTTCGTCGCCTTTACCAATCTGCTTCGGATGACCGGGCTTAAGGAAAGCCGCCTCACCATAAGCGGTGATGCTGGACGCGGCTGTGGTAGAAAAGAAAGGAAGCTTGTCCAGGGTACGTGTCAGCCCCGGCCACGCAGAACGATAAGAGAAATCGAGGCCGTACATCGTGTTGCGGATCGGATCGTCGCCATAATTCATCTTGGTGAAAAATGGCCGCTCACCCAGTCGCACCATCGATGCCCCGAGCGAAAGTTTATCACTGGCCAGGTAATCGAATCGAAGGCCCATGAAGTTGCGTTGCTGAATTCCAAAACCCGCGTTGTTTTCAAACTGTACGTTCACCGGCACACCGGAATTCAGGATAGACTGGTTGAGAATTTTAACGGAACCGAGGTTATAGTCTACCGTGTAATCCACGTTCTCCACGAGTATCTGCCCGCCTGCGGTCACTGAAACTGAGCCCGGCGGCACGTTGAATGCACCGAGGTAGATCTCAGAACCTCCGCTTCCCTTCACCTGCCCCTGGATCAGGTAACGATTCTTGTTTGCATAAGTCTGGGCGATCGCCTTGATACTGTCGTACAATTCATAATACAGCAGGCTGTCCCGTACATTCTGTGGTATCGTCTGGAAAGCGATACGTTCGAGGTCTTCACCAAACGGTTCGAGTACGGGAAAGACGATCTTTCCCTGCTGCGATAAAACGGTAAAACCTTCAATGTAATCGAATACACCGTCGGGCTGCGGGTCCAGCCGGTTGTTGAGCCGGTCGAGGTTCAGGATACGCAGCAGCGGAACCCCTTCGTATTGCGGATCTGACTGGGGCAGGTAACGCTTCAGGCCCATGCTCGGCTCTTCATACATCACGTTCAGCTTGAAATCCTGCGGCTGGATCGAAGCGACATCCAGTGAATACACGTTTTTCATCATCAGGTCCCATAACAGCGAAGGAATGCGTTGCGACGTCGCCTTCAGCAGCTTCAGGTATAGTACCTGTTGAACGCCATTCAGCTTGGTCGTATCAAGTCCGGTATTCTGTGAGAACTCACCCACCTGGTAAACCTTTCCATTATAGGTATACTGGTATGCCACTGCGAGCACTTCGTCCGGCTGCAGCTGCTGGTTCAGCGAGATCCAGCCTACCTGCGGGTTGAAATAATATTCGTTCGGATTCAGTTTACGCGCAAAGGTTTTCTCGAAGTCGGTAACCTGTTTGAGACCCATGCCCAGTAACATCGCGGTCACCTGCGATGGATTACGCGAGTTCGGATTACTGGTGATATTGCTGTAAAGCTGGTTTGCGTTATTCTCCGGAAGATCTTTTTGCCCGAACGTAGTGTTTTCACCAAGGTTGGTAAGGCCCACGATATCCCGTGCATCGGTGGTGGCGCCGGTCCGGTTTGTTACCCATACTTCGATGCGGAGGATCTGCACCTGGCTGTTCACCCTGGGCAGCTGGCTCATTGCCTTATTATAATTATCATGAAAATATCCGCCCAGAAGGAAATGGCGGTTCTCTTCATAATCGTCCATCCTTTTCTGGAATTGCGTGGTAGCCGCACCGCCCTGCAGCGCGAGCGACTGCCGCGTAGACTTCTGATTGGCGAGCGCGGATGTTACATACAACCTTCCAAACTGAAGCTGGGTTTTGATACCAAACAAACCCTGTGTACTGGGTATCAGCGTTCCCTTCGATTGCCAGTTGATGTTACCGGCTTCGATCGATTTGATGATCTCGTCATCCAGACCCTTGTAATCGAGTTTCAGCTGGTTTTCAAAATCAAAATTCGCCAGGGTGTTGTAGTTGATCGGAAGCTTGAGTTTCTCACCAATGTTGGCGATCACGTTCAGGTTCGCATTCATGTCAAAATCGAAGCCACCATTCTTCCTGGCGCGTTCCGGCAGCGTTGGGTTCTTGATATTCTGTCCCTGATAGCCTGCCATGATATCCAC
>DASVBM010000438.1:0-18283 GCA_036375835.1 Chitinophagaceae bacterium
CTTACCCTTTGGTAACTGCGAGAGATTAAGCTTGACAGGCACAGCAAGAATGGCGTTATTGCGATATTCCATCACCCGGTTGCCGTCTTTATCGTAGAGGAAAACGGTGCGGATGCGCAATGACTCCATCCGGACGGTGATATAAAGGTCATTTCCTGCGGGGTTCGGAAATATTTTCACCGCATCCCCGGGCAGGGGTACCGATCCGGGATATTGGTATTTTGCCGATGTATCTGCCGGTTGTTGTGCAGAAGCGAACCACGCATAAAAACACAAAACGAGGGAGAACAAAAGCTTCATGCCTATGAAACGACCAGGGAACCCTTTCCTGATAAATGAAATCTTAATTTTTATCGCCTGAGCCTTTCCAGGTTTTGTAGACTGCTTCCTGGCCGGGACGGTCGGCAGGGATCTCCCGCAGTGGCTCGCAGGCTTCCCAGTTTTCAAACATTGCAGCCGGCAGCTGTTGGTAGAGCCTGGTTCCTTCCGATTTCCAGGCAATCATCTCGTCAGAAACTTTGCGGATCATTTTTGCAGGATTGCCCACGATCAGGCTGCGTTTTTCAAACTTTGCCCCGGTACCGATAAAACTCATCGCTCCAACAATACATTCCTCGTCCAGAACCACATTGTCCATGACCACCGCATTCATGCCCACCAGGCAATTGCGGCCGATGACTGCACCATGGATCACTGCGCCGTGACCAATGTGCGCTCCTTCCTTCAATACCACCGTGATGCCGGGAAACATGTGGATGGTACAGTTTTCCTGTACGTTTGAGCCGTCTTCTATGATGATACCGCCCCAGTCGCCACGAATCGCCGCACCGGGACCAACGTAAACATTTTTGCCGATAATGACATTGCCGGTAACCGCCGCGAGCGGATGCACGAAAGACGAAGGATGGACAACCGGTATAAATTCCCTGAAACGGTAAATCATATCGCAAGATAAATCAAGCCGGCAGTATAGGAAGGCAGGAATGCTGTTTTAATCCAGGGTCCAGTCTTTTTCTTTCCTGTATACCATTCCCTTGAATACCGCTATCAATTCGCCATCGGCTGTTCGCACGATCACCTCGTAGATGGCGAGCTTATTACTATGCCCTTTTTCCTCGGCAACCGCGATGATCACGTCTCCCGGGTGAAGGGCTTTGATGTGCGAGATCGAGACCTCGATTGAAACGGCGTGTTTGCCGTGCGAGTTCGACGCGAAAGCAAGTGCGCTGTCAGCCAGTGAATACGTGATTCCACCGTGAATGATACCGAAACCGTTACACATCTCCTCGCGCAGTTTAAGCCTCAGTTCGCAATAGCCTTCTCTTTCAGCGAGCCGTTCAATTCCCAACCACTGCGAGAAGCGGTCGTTTGCCATCATTTGATCGATGATCCGGGTGGCTTTGTTCTTATGCATTATTCGCCGGTGAATTTTGGTGTTCTTTTTTCGAGGAAAGCCCGCACGCCTTCGCGGTAGTCTTTTGTGGCCGCTGCTTTTTGCTGGTAGTGGTCTTCCATGGCCAACTGGTCTTCCAGGGAATGTTCCCATGATTCAGTCAGCAGGTGTTTGATAAAGGCGATCGCCTTAGTCGGCATTTGCGCCAGTGTTTCGGCAATGGCAAGCGAACTGCGGGCGAAATCTGCGTCGGGTAAGGTTTTCCAGATCATGCCAATGCGTTCGGCCTCTGCGGCGGAAAGTTTATCTCCAAGCATCATCAGCGCAGCGGCTTTCTGAGTACCGATAAGCCTGGGAAGGAAAAATGTTCCCGCGGTATCCGGCACCAGGCCGATTTTCGAGAATGCCTGAATAAATGAAGCCGACTCCGCCGCAACAACGATGTCGCAGCACAATGCGAGGTTAGCGCCTGCACCTGCTGCCACGCCATTGACTGCTGCCACAACCGGCCGCGCCAGGTTCCGCAACCTGATCACTATCGGGTTATAATGTTCGGCCAGTATCTGGTTGAACCCGGGCGCGTTTTCTCCTGTAACTTCTGCCAGGTCCTGTCCTGCGCAGAATGCTTTTCCCATGCCGGTAATATAAACGGCCCTAACCTCTTTACTGTTGCAGTCATCGAGCACATGCTGTAGCTGCAGCGCCATCTCCCTGTTAAATGAGTTCAACTTATCCGGCCGGTTGAGGGTGATGATGGCCACGTTGTTTTTTGTTTCGAATAACACGGTGCTCATATGCTCAAGTTAGTGACATTTGAAATAATCGAAGGGTTCATGGCAGTCGTTGCACTGGTACAACGCCTTGCAGGCTGTGGAGCCGAATTGTGAAACAAGGCGGGTATTATACGACTGGCAACGGGGACACTGAATCGCTTCTTCCTTTGCGAACGCATCCGGTTCGCAGACAACCTGCTTGTACTGCGGAGGTGCAATGCCATAGGCCTGGAGCTTATCCCTGCCCGCTTTGGTCATCCAGTCTGTGGTCCATGCAGGCGAGAGTACCTGTTTCACTGAAATATCCCTGATGCCTTCCTGCAGGAGTGCGAGGCGGATATTCATGCTGATCACGTCCATTGCCGGGCAGCCGGAGTAAGTGGGTGTGATGATCACCTCCACCCGGCTGTCTTCGACTTTTACTTCGCGGACAATACCCAGGTCGATGATCGTGAGTACAGGCACTTCAGGATCGGTGACAGTTTCCAGCACCGACCAGACTTTCTCTGCTGATATGCTTTCCGGATTCCCCATTTTTACCATGTTGCTCCGGGATGTTCTCTCTGCAGCACCTGCATCTCAGCGAGAATATAGCCGAGGTGCTCTGTATGGATACCGGATTTGCCGCCACTCTGGAACCAGGTGGTTACTGCCGGAACAGGCAGGGTTGCTTCGTGGAAAATGGTTTCCACTTTTTTATTCCACGAGTCTTTGAGTTGTGCCGGATCTGTAAAACCTGATTCGTATTCAACAGGCTCGAACAACTCACCCGTAAAACTCCAGAGCTCCGGGATCGCCATTTCCATCCGCCTTTTGCTTTCCGCTGTGCCGTCACCAAGGCGGATCACCCATTCGCTGCTCCATTTTAAATGATAGCTCACTTCCTTTAAGGATTTTTCCGCGATGGCCGCGATCCGCTCATCGCCATTTTGCCTTAGTTGCTGGTACAGATAATACTGGTAGCTGCTGAAAAAAAAGATCTTCAGTACCGTCTGCGCCCAGTCGCCATTCGGCAGTTCAACCAGCAGGCAGTTCAGATATTCGCGGTCATTACGCAGGTAAGCCAGCGAGTCTTCTGTCGTGCCTTCGCCTTTCAGCTCCGCTGCATACTGGTAAAGGTTGCGCGCCTGTCCTACGTAGTCCAGTGCAATATTACTCAGTGCGATATCCTGTTCCAGAATGGGCCCGTGCCCGCACCATTCACTCAGCCGTTGGGCCATGATGAGGCTATTGTCGGCCAGGTGGAGAAGGTAGTTGATAGTATTCTTCATCATTTGTTATGTGTGGGATCAGGAATCCTGTTGAACAGCAGTCAACCGGTTTTTATGCAATTCCCTGATTCCGGATCTTCGATTCCGGTGATCTACATGTGCTTCAGCTCATCCGGCAGGTCATAAAACGTCGGGTGCCGGTATACCTTGTCGTTCGCAGGGTCGTATAAAGCGTCGGCTTCGTCGGGATTGCTGGCATGAATGTGACAGCTTTCGACTACCCAGATGCTGACCCCCTCCATTCTCCGGGTATAAACATCCCTTGCGTTCTCAATGGCCATAGCGGCATCGGCGGCATGAAGACTACCGACGTGTTTGTGGTCTAGTCCCTGCTTGCTGCGGATAAACACCTCCCATAGCGGCCATTCGGTTTTGCTGGCGTAGGAAGGTCCGCCGGCTTTGATCTCGCCGTAGTCTCCGTAGAAGTATCTGGTAAAACAGAACATTTTGATAGCTTTTGATTATTGTGGTTTATTCAGCTTTATTAAGCCGCCTGCACGGATTCTTTTTTCTTTCTTTTTTCAGCGTATGCTGTCGCGGCTTCTCTTACCCATTCACCTGCTTCCCAGGCCTTTTTGCGCGTATCAAGTCTTTGCTTATTACAAGGGCCGTTGCCGCTCACAACGTTCCAAAACTCTGTCCAGTTGATGCTGCCGAAATCATAGTGACCATGGGATTCGTTCCATTTCAGTTCAGGATCCGGCAGGGTCATACCCAGTATTTTTACCTGTTCCGCACAAACGTCAACGAACTTCTGGCGTAGTTCGTCATTGGTGAATCGCTTGATACGCCATTTCATGCTTTGCCCGGTATGCGGCGACTGGTCGTCTGAAGGGCCGAACATCATCACGCTGGGCCACCACCAGCGATTGATGGCGTCCTGGCACATATCGCGCTGCGCCTGAGTGCCGCGGCTAAGATGCAGCAGGAGTTCGAACCCCTGCCGCTGGTGGAAACTTTCTTCCTTACAGATACGAACCATTGCCCTGGCATAAGGGCCGTAGCTGGTCCTGCATAAGGGTACCTGGTTCATGATCGCGGCGCCATCCACAAGCCAGCCAATCGCACCCACATCAGCCCAGGTGAGTGTGGGATAATTAAATATGGAAGAGTATTTTGCTTTGCCGGTATGCAGCTGGTTATACATCTCCTCGCGGCTGATGCCCAGCGTCTCCGCGGCTGAATAGAGATAGAGCCCATGCCCGGCCTCGTCCTGCACTTTCGCGAGCAGGATCGCCTTTCGCCTCAGCGAAGGAGCCCTCGTGATCCAGTTGCCTTCGGGCAACATTCCCACGATCTCACTGTGCGCGTGTTGAGAGATCTGGCGGATCAGTGTCTGCCGGTATTTTTCCGGCATCCAGTCCTTTGGCTCGATCCGAATCTCTTTGTCGATCTTGTCCTGGAATGTGGTTTCTAAGTCGTGCACTTGCATGTCAGGTTTTTTTGCGCTAAAAAATATCGGTTCAGCATCCCGCTTCAATCAAAATTACGACAACTACCCGCGCTGAAATGAAGGGTATTCGTTCTTAACGTATCGGTTATACATTGTCAAAATTCACCACAACCCGTTCAGTCTTAGGATGCGACTGGCAGGTGAGGATATAACCTTTTGCAACATCCTCCGGTTCCAGTGCATAGCAAACGTCCATTTTAACTTCACCTTCAGTGAGTTTTGCCGAACAGGTGGAACAAACGCCGCCCTTGCAACTATATGGAAGGTCGATGCCGTTTTGAATGGCCGCATCCAGTATCGGTTCGCTGTCGTAAGCCAGATCGAACTCAAACTGGCGGCCATCCCTGATGATCACGATCCGGCTTTTCGGCACATGCTTCTCTTCAATCACGGGAGCCCGGTGTATCGAAAGTTTCTGGCCGGGTGAAGTGAAGAGCTCGAAGTGAATCTTTTTTTCATCCACCCCCCGGCTCTTCAGGTAATCCCGTACGCAGAAAATCATTCCCTCCGGTCCGCAGAGAAAAAACTGGTCTGCATCAATTTCAATATAACGCGTGAACAGCGCCTCGCATTTCTCAGCGTCGATACGGCCGTGATTGATCGCAGCATCGGTTACCTCCCGGCTCAGCAGGTGAACGATCCTGAACCGGGTCATGTATTTGTTCTTTAGTGCTTCCAGCTCTTCACGGAAAATGATGGAGCTGCGATTGCGGTTCCCGTAAACCAGCGTGAAACTGCTGCCGGGCTCAGCACGCAAAATCGTTTTAATGATCGAAATCACCGGGGTGATGCCGCTCCCGGCTGCAAAAGCAACGTAACGTTTTTTGCCGGCAGGGTCCGGTTCAACGGTGAACTTGCCGGTAGGGGGCATCACTTCCAGCACACTCATCGGTCGCAGTTGCTCATTGGCAAAAGTGGAGAAGCGGCCACCCTGTACTTTTTTGATCGCCACTTTCCATTCGTTATCGAGCGGGGAACTGCAGAGCGAATAGGATCGCCGCAGTTCTTCCCTGCCGTCTATCCAGGTTCTCAGTGTAAGGTTCTGCCCCGCCTTATATTCAAATTCTTTTTTTAATCCTTCCGGTACTTCGAAAGAAACCGAAACACAGTCGGGTGTTTCGCGGGTAACATTTTTTACAACCAGCCGGTGGAACTGTAATGCCATACTATTTTGCTAATCCGTTTAAGAGAATGGTTACCATATTTTCTTCCAGCTCTTTCGCAGAGATTTTCTGGCGACTGCGGTGGAAGCTTTCGATGCCGCTGACCGCATGCAGCATGATGAGCACGGCGGTGGGGGCATCGATTTTCTTGATCTCTTTTCTCCTGATGCCTTCTTCAATGATGCCGGCGAAACGTTTCCGGTAAGTGCGCCGCTGGTGCCGGAAGTTGGAAAGATAGGGATCAGAGAGGTGTTTCCATTCCCGGTCGCTGACGATCACGTCTTCATAATTGTTCAGCATCTCGCGGATATGAAAACGAAGGAGCTTGCCAATCTTCTGGATCGCCGGGAGGTCCTCGGCTTCCACTTCGTCAATTTTATTGGTAAACCGGTTGGCAACAGCCAGGCAGATCACGTGCAGCAGTTCCGACTTGCTTTTGATGTGGTTGTAAAGGCTGGCTGCTTCCACGCCTACCACTTCAGCGAGGTCGCGCATACTGGCTGCTTTATATCCTTTCTCTTTAAAAAGGTTGGCCGCTTTCTCCACAATGATGTCTTTGCGACTGGAATGCTGGTCTGTTTTGATTCTGCCCATCGGTTCAAAAGTAACTAACGAACGTTAGGACAGCAAATAAGATTTTTTGTTAGTTTTCTGATCCCGCCCGCACGCGGTCCCGGCTATGCATACCACTGGCACATAGCCTGTACGGGTTGCCTGTTTCCCTGATAAAAATAACATAGCTTCGCAGCCCAGAAATCAAACTGTTATTATGAGTTTAGTAGTTGTAGGATCAATGGCCTTTGATGCAATTGAAACCCCATTTGGCAAAACCGACAGGATCATCGGCGGCGCAGCCACCTATATCGCCTGGTGCGCTTCGAATTTTACCGAGCCGGTGAAGCAGATCTCGGTAGTTGGCGGCGACTTCCCGCAGGAGGAACTGGATGCGCTTAAAGCCCGGGGTGTGGAACTGGAAGGCGTACAGATAAAAAAAGATGAAAAGAGTTTTTTCTGGAGTGGTAAGTACCACCTGGATATGAATACAAGGGATACACTGGTTACGGAACTGAATGTACTGGGTACGTTCGATCCGAAGGTGCCGGATGCCTACCAGGATTGTGAATTCCTGATGCTGGGCAACCTCGCCCCTGCCGTACAGCTCAGCGTGATCAACCAGCTGAAAAACCGCCCGAAGCTGATCGTTATGGATACGATGAACTTCTGGATGGAAGTGGCGCTGGCAGACCTTCAGGAGGTGATCTCCAGGGTGGATGTGCTTCTGGTGAACGACAGCGAGGCGCGCGACCTGAGCGGAGAGTATTCACTGGTGCGTGCTGCACAGGCCATCCTGAAGATGGGCCCTAAATACCTCATCATAAAAAAAGGTGAGCACGGAGCGCTGCTTTTTCACGGCAGTCACGTGTTCTTCGCGCCGGCCCTTCCGTTGGAAGAAGTATTCGACCCTACCGGTGCCGGTGACACCTTTGCCGGTGGATTTATCGGGCACCTTGCGCGTACAAAAGACATTTCGTTCAAGAACATGAAAACCGCGATCATCGTGGGTTCGGCTATGGCAAGTTTCTGCGTGGAAAAATTCGGAACAGAAAGGCTGCGCGAGGTGACCCGCGCAGATATCGATGAAAGACTGAACGAGTTTGTCCAACTCGTCAATTTCGATATTGACCTGGTTTGACGATATATTTCCTGCAAAAAAAAGCGCCGGCTGACCCGGCGCTTTTTTGTTGAGGTGGTTGATGCCGGGCAGCAGATTGCAACACCGGCATTTGATCAGGAACGCTCATTCCTGGATCGCTTCAATCCCAAGCTCTTTCAAGCGGGCCAGGTGATCGTACATCACCTTGAGCTGCTCCTCGGTATGTCCCTGCCACTCCGTTACTTCACCGATGATGCGCAAAGGATGGCGTGTACGGTAAGACTTTGTAGGATTGCCCGGGAACTTCCGGTTAGTCAGGTTCGGGTCATCTTCAAATGGCCCGGTAGGTTCAACAATATATATGCGACCAGCTCCCTCGCCCTGCGCCAGTTCGGCTCCCCAGGTTGCGGCCTCGAGCGTCGCGGTCAGGTAAACAAAATTCGCTACCAGCCGCGAACCATAATTCGACCGAAACCCGGGGGTAATGAGATCACCGATTTGCAGATCAACCCGGGTGCCGTGGTAAAAGATCTCGTTGTCTGTGTTGCCGGGAGTTTCAACTGGTTTCTTGTCCATAGTATTTATTGAATGAAAATTGAAAGCGGCAGCGTGCTGTGTTAACTTACCAACCCCACTGGCCTGCGTCGTTCAGTTTAAAAAATATATTTCAGGTTGACACCCGCGAATACGTTTGCCTTCGCCGGCGCCGGCAGGTAAGCATCCGGCAACTGGTTCAGGAATACCATCGCGTAATTCTGGTTTTGCGTGATGTTATTTACACCCGCAAAAGCATCAATACCGAGATGATTGCCGATCATATTTTGAAATCCGAGTTTCGCGTTCAGTAACCTGAATGTATTTGTTTCATTCTTATTGTCCGAGGTGTAATACATTTTCGCTTTATGCGACCAGGTCATATTGAAATATAAGCCTGCTTTTGTATCCAGGTCAAATCCGGCATTGAAGGTAACCGGAGGAACACCCGCGACAACTTTGTTACTATAGTCCGTCTCAACAGTCGATTTCTTATCGCTGCTCAGTTGCTGGAATCTGAAAGTTCCATAACGGAAATGCGAATAAGCCAGGTTGGCGAATGCGTTAACTGACCTGAGAAAATCCGCTGACTGGTACAGCTTTCCTCTCAGCGAAAGTTCCAGGCCTGCATTCTTTTGTTTGCCGCCATTGGCAACGTAAACGTAGGAGGTGGCGGTATTGGCTGCGTTGGGCACCGCGATAGTAGTCATCTTATTGTTATACAGGGTATAGAACACAGCGAACTGATAGCTGAGTTTCTCATGCAGCAGCGAACCTTTAGAGCCGAGTTCATACTGCGTACCTGATTCCGGCTTCAGGCCGGTGAGCACCTCGCCGGTGAGCGGTACAAAGAAATATGAGCTGACCGGGGCTTTATAGCCATTGCTGAATGAGGCATATACCGAAACCTGTTTCGAGATCACCTTATTGACGGCCAGGTGCGGTGAGAACATTTTATTGAAAATATTGCTGTACTTCGACGGCTTGTGTGTACCGTTCGGGTTAGAAGGATTGTTGTTTGAGGCCGCGAATAAACGGTCGTGCAGCGTGAGCCCGAGTCCGCTCCAGCCGAGACCCACCGTAACGGACAATTCACCGGGCATTCCAAGCGTCCATTCCGTGAAGACAGAGGCGGTTTTAGAAACAGTATACTGGTTGCTGCGGAGCGGACCAATAATATTGTAACCCGAGAGATTAAAGCTGTCAGCCACCATGGCATAACCCATCGTTTGTGCGTTCTGCATTTGCAATTCTGCGCCGCTGATACCTGAAATGGTTAAACCTTCGCCGGCGCTGAACCGGGTATCGATGGTGCTGCGTATACCGTAATTGATTGTTGATTTGTCTGTCCATCCACCTGCTGAACTCACGTTGCTGATCAGCCCTGTTCCAAACACCGAAGTTGTATTCGAAACATTGCTGTTGAACCGATATGCATGAGACACGCCGGTACGAAAACTCATTACGTTCGAATGTGCGTTGTTTTTGATGTAGGCGGGGTTGCCGGCGTAGTTCATCGCTTCCCATTCCGATTTGGTTATTTCGCCATTGCGTTCGTCGTAGCTGTTGCTGTAACCAAAATAACTGCTGATGACCTGTTTGTCATTCGGATTGAATTCGCCGAACAGGTTCACGAAGTCTTTTGTGGAATTGGTATGCGGCATAAACCCGTTATAGAGTTGTTTGCCGTAATTCGCCATCAGTGACGAGCGGGCTTTGCTCAAAGCGAAATGGGTGGTGTAGCGCTGCAGACCATAACTGCCAAGTAGTGCATCCTGGCCGAATTCCGTTTTGCCGGGCTCCGCTTTTTTTGTTTTAAGGTTGACAACGCCGGCGATGGCCTGGCCGTAAAGGGTGCCCGATGGACCTTTCACTACTTCCACATTGCCTATTGAAGCGAAATCTATATCATCCATCAAGGTAATTCCTTCCGCATCGGTAACAGGGATGCCGTTCAGATAAACCTTATATCCCTGCCCGTCGAAATTGCTGTTTATACCATTTGTACCGCGGGTGCCATTGCCATAACCGCGGATATTGAACTGCTGGCCCGCAGAAAATGACCTGCGCTCCATGAATACGCCGGGTATATTGATGTTGATGGCGTCGTCCAGTAACAGTCCGGCACCCCGCTTCAGTTCGGTTTCACCGAGTTTTGCGATTGACACGGGTTGGTAAAGCATTGCTTTATTCGGGTTGGAAGTCGCGGTGATCTCAACGGTGTTCAGATTGTTGGCGGTGGCGTTCAGCATGATTTCCAGCTGTGAGCCGCAGGCGACTTTCTGTTGCCAGGTATCATAACCAATATATGAAATGGAAAGCAGGAGCGAGTCGCCACTGCATTCAACACTGAATTCGCCATTGATGTTCGTGGTTGTTTTTTTAATACCGGCAACCGATACCGTCGCGTCCGGCAAAGGGTCGTTGTTTTCCGCGTAACGGACTGACCCTTTCACCCGGGCAGTCTGTGCAAACGATGTGGAGATGCCCGCCAGCATCACTATCAATAAAAAAGTTTGTTTCATTTCCTGTTTTTAGGGGTAAATACAAATAACGCCGCTTAACATGCGACGAGCCTGGATACCGCAGTACCGGCAGCTGAGTCTGTTTTAAGTTTCAGAAGACCGGAACGGACTGTTCAAATCCGATCATGAAAAAGCGTACAAAGCCCTTTGGGGGTGGAACAGGAATATAAAGAACCGGCGAAGCATAGTTATTCTCATACCGGGTTTCCGGCTTTTTATGAACCGGTACAGAAAGCTCGGAATGGTCGTTTTCCGTTAACCGGATAGCAGCAAGCAGCTTAAATAGTTTCTCAGCCGAATGGGTAGCCGCTCCGTTTCCACCTGTCTGCCTGCGAACCAACTCATCCAGGTTCGCGAACAGTTTCGCCTCTTTCGAGTCATTGATACAGTAATAAATGACCGTTGAATCATCCCGCCGGACCTTTTTTACGATATCGAACATCGAACCGCGCCAGAAAAACTCGTGGTCATTGTGCCAGGAGAGTTCATCAGCATCATGCCCGCGGACAACTATTACCTGGAGTTCTTCCTCCGCCAGACCATTTTTGATCTGTTGTTTGATTTCCCGCCTTACCTGGAATTGCTGCATTTTGAAAATGCCGATCACCCCAACGAGATTGAGGGTGAATACGGATAAAAGGAGGATGCAGGCAGTCTTTCTCAAGCAGATAAAAATAAGCAAAGGGTTTGAAAAGCACAAGGGTTATACCGGTAGCCGGCTTGCCGCTGATTCTATGCAATAATGATGGCCTAAGCCTTATAAAAACTTTTTGACCAAATGCCTGCCCTCGGATATATTCGCAGTCCGATGCAGATAAAGCGAAACAATAAACACCAGAAACAGCTCCGTTGAGGAGGGTGCTGCGTTTATTTGAGGATAAATGTTCAAAGCCTTCCCGGAATGGAAGGTTTTTTGTTGGTATGCAGTGAACGGCCTGGAACCGGGACCGATCAAACCCGGAAACTGAACAGAATGCTGCAACAGGTGACGCATAGCCTGGTGCAGCTGATTCAAAACTTAAAATTTAAAACAGAAACAGATGAAAGTTGCGGTAGTAGGGGCTACTGGCCTGGTAGGAACAAAAATGCTGCAGGTGCTGGAGGAAAGGAATTTTCCTGTATCGGTGCTTATTCCTGTTGCTTCGGAGCGGTCGGTGGGAAAAGAGGTGATGTTCAGGGGCAAGGCTTACAAGGTCACAGATATGGCCGGTGCGATCGCTGAGAAGCCCGCGCTTGCTTTGTTTTCTGCCGGAGGTAATACTTCACTGGAGTGGGCACCGCAATTTGCCGCGGCAGGCATCCGGGTAATTGACAATTCTTCGGCATGGCGAATGGATGAAACAAAAAAACTGGTGGTGCCCGAGGTGAATGCGGCTGTGCTGACGAAAGACGATATGATAATAGCGAACCCGAATTGTTCCACGATACAGATGGTGGTGGCGCTGAAACCACTTCATGACCGTTATAAAATAAGACGCATCGTGGTCTCCACTTTCCAGAGCGTTACCGGAACCGGTAAAAAGGCGGTCGACCAGTTGATGAATGAGCGTGCGGGGAAAGAAGGCGAGATGGCTTACCGGTATAAAATCGACCTGAATGCCATTCCGCAGATCGACGTGTTCATGGATAACGGATACACCAAAGAGGAAATGAAGATGGTGAACGAAACGAAGAAGATCATGGGTGATCCCGGCATCCTTGTTACTGCCACAACAGTTCGCATCCCGGTGATCGGTGGGCACAGTGAAAGCGTGAACGTGGAGTTCGAACGGGATTTTGATCTCGCTGATCTCAGAACGGTACTGGAAAAAGCGCCAGGGGTAGTGGTGCAGGACGATCCTTCGCAACAATTATATCCAATGCCGCTGCTGGCGCATGAAAAAGACGAAGTATTTGTAGGAAGAATACGCCGCGACGAAACACAGCCGAACACGGTGAACATGTGGATCGTTAGTGATAACCTGCGCAAAGGTGCGGCAACAAACGCGGTGCAGATTGCCGAGTACCTGCACGCCGGAAAGATAATATAACACCTTCTCCCTGATCGTTTCAAAGCCAGTCGATGTACTGGCTTTTTTTGCGTGATATCCGATCATCGTTTACGTTAACAGGCTGAAAAACATGTTTTTCAAACCCGCGAAACCATATGATCCAGATCAGGTTTTCGCTTGATAAAACTCATGGTAGCGCTTGATATATCTCATACTTGGACACTGTGCCTCAAGGTACTTTTGACATGTCAAACGGTAATAACCCCACATTATTAAAGATAAAACTCAAGTCATGAAAACGATTAAATTCTTAGCCGTCGCACTGGTTGCTATCATTGTAAGCCTGCCTTTCGCAATCGGCCAGTTGAAATTCGGTGCAGCAAACGCTTTTGTAGAGATTAAAGGTACGTCTACCCTCCACGACTGGGAAATGAAGTCCAGCGCTGGTAAGTGTGATGCTACCTTAAATATGACAGGCGAAAAGCTTACCGGTATTTCCAACCTCAGCTTCCTTCTGGCTGCCGAGACACTGAAAAGCGGTACAAGCGGACTGGATAAGAACGGTTACAAAGCACTTGACACCAAGAAAAACCCCAGCATCAGCTTCAACATGACCAGCGGTACCATTACTGCGGTTGACGCAACTACCTACCAGTTTAAGGGAATGGGTAACCTGACCATCGGCGGTACCACAAGACTCACCGACCTGGTTGCTACCATGAAGTACAGTGCAGCAGAAAAAGCATTCGTAGTAACAGGCAGCAAGACCATCAAAATGACTGACTGGAAAGTGACTCCTCCTACAGTGATGTTCGGTACCATTAAGACCGGTGACAAGATCACGATAGACTTCAATCTCAAAATCAAAGCCTGATTATAACCAAAACAAAAAAGACAAACATTCAAAATCTATCACATGAAAAAGTATATCACAAACTCAGCTAAGCTTCTACTTGCTATAGGGATGCTGGTACCAGCAATGGCAGCCTTATCGCAGGAAACTCCGAAGCAGGATTCCAAAGCAGAAGATGAGAAATTCACTTATGGAACTCCCGCGTTTTTCCGTCCTTACAGCCAGAATGGTATTGGAGTTTTCGAAACTTCCAAAGCCGATTTCAGCAAGCCGTACGAAGGCAAAAAGATCCGCTTTGGTGCAGGTTTCACTATGCAGTTCCAGGGCATCAAGCACGAAAATGCGCCTACTACTTTAGGTAACACAAACAAATTGTGGAAACTCACACCTGGATTCATGACAGCCCAGGCCAACCTTTTCATTGACGTACAGCTTGCCGACGGCGTTTCGATGAACGTTACCAACTATATGTCTGCCCGTCACCACAATGAATTCTGGGTGAAAGGCGGATATTTCCAGCTGGATAAACTTCCGTTCATCAAGAGCGACGTTCTTGATAATATCATGAAGTACGCTACTATCAAAGTAGGTCACATGGAAATCAACTACGGTGATGCACACTTCCGTCGTCCTGATGGCGGTGCCACACTTCAGTCTCCTTTTATGGAAGGAAATATCATGGACGCGTTTGCTACAGAGATCGGTGGTGAGGTATATTTCCAGAAGAATGGTATGATCGCGATGGTTGGTCTTACCAACGGCATGATCAAGGGTCACGTTGACTCTACTTTCAAGACCGCGCAGGATGACAACACCAAGAGGAATCCTTCTATTTATGGTAAGCTTGGTATCGACAAGAGCCTGGGCGACCAGCTGCGCTTCCGCTTAACCGGTAGCATCTATACCAACAGCAGCCAGGCTGGCAGTGGTATCACATTGTATAGCGGCGACCGTACCGGTTCTAACTACCAGAACGTAATGGAAGTGGAAAAGAAATTTGACGCAGCTACCAACAGCTACATTACAAAATCTTACACCGACATGTATTCTTCCGGCCGTTTCAATCCCGGATTCAGCAAGAAGATCACTGCTATCATGGTGAACGCATTCATGAAAGCTTATGGATTTGAATTCTTCGGTACTTATGAAAACGCGAAAGGCCGCAGCAAAACTGAAACCGCTGAAAGGAAAGCAAACCAGTTTGCCGTTGAAGGTCTTTACAGGTTCGGAAAGAGCGAGAATTTCTACATCGGAGCCCGTTACAATAAAGTAAATGCCGAGTTGATGCAGACAGCTACTACCACTCCGGCACTGGCTGACGTTTCAATCGATCGCACCGCATTTGCAGCAGGTTGGTTCCTTACAAAGAACGTGTTAATGAAAGCCGAGTATGTTACTCAAAACTATAACGGCTTCCTTGGAAATGACTTCCGTAATGGTGGTAAGTTCAAAGGTTATGTGATAGAAGCAATTGTAGGATTCTAATCTGACTCAATCAGAAGGGCCCGGGTAACCGGGCCCTTTAAAAACCCTGATCTAAAGAACTTCCAGATGATTTAACAGGCATCACTCGGTTTCGGGCATCATTGATATCAAACCAACAGAAGAATCATCATGTCTCCAAACCAATTCAATTACCGTTAGCCCGGGACTTAGGTGATGCCTGTTCTTTAAACTGAAAGGAAGTACAAGATATTTTAACTCTGTGCATTAGTTTTAGTCTGGTTTTATTGGCTGCATTTTTATGTGGCCAATTTTTTTATTCCGCCAGGGCTTCGTTCAGGAACACGATCATCGGTTGCATCGTTTCAAATGCGCTGAGCACTTTCTTCAGCAATGATTTATCTGTTAATTCCGCATCGGTGAGCGGCGTGCTCACCACCCAGCTTTTTAATTTCAGGTAATCGATCGCCGGGTTGTCTTTTTCATACCCTTTTGGTTCGCGGCTGAGACTGGTCTCCTTTGTTTTCTCCAGGTCGCCGAACAGGGAAACGAATTTTTTATTCCGGATGATTTTCCGGAAGGCATCCCAGTTGTAATCGATTTCCTGCCTGATTTTTTTCACCCGCTCTGCTTCAGGCTGCCAGACTCCTCCTGCAATAAAGCTTTTGTTACCGGGTTCGACGTGCAGGTAATAAGCAGCATAAGGACTGATCCTGCCGCCCCGCTCGAATGAAGCGCCAAAATTCGTTTTATAAGGGCTTTTATCCTTGCTGAAACGAACGTCCCGGTTGATCCGGAAGAGACATTTTCTTGCTTCCAGGGTCTGGAAGTCGGGATCTTTTTTACAGAACCCTTTAATGATGCCGGCTGCCAGTTGGGTAAAATCCTCACGTGCAGCTTCGTACCGTTTGCGGTTGGCATCAAACCATTCTTTATTATTATTCTTTGCAAGTTCTTTCAGGAATTTCAGGGTCGTGTTTTCCAGCATGTTCAGATTGTTTATGATCAGTATTTGTTCTGCGCTTCCACCAGTTGAAGAAATTCGTCCTCGGATATGATCCTGATGGTATTGATTTTTTTCGCCTTCTCCAGCTTGCTCCCGGCGTCTTCTCCTACTACCAGGTAATTGAGTTTACTGCTCACCCCACTCAGCAGTTTGCCGCCGTGCGATTCTACCATGGTTTCTGCATCACTTCGTTTTAAGCGGTTCAATGTTCCGGTGAACAGAAATGTCTGTCCGTGCAAACTATCATCACCTGCTGACTGTTTCTTCGTATTCCGGAGTTCCAGACCCAGTGCTTCCAGCTCTTTCAGCATTGAGACGTTCTGCGAGTTGGCAAAGAAAAGCCGGATGCTGTTGGCGACCTTGACACCCACGTCTTCCAGTTGCTGCAGGTCAGTCTCGTTCATGTTCTTAAAGTCGAGGAGGTGATTTACGGCGTTGGCCAGCGTTTTGGCAGTAGTTTCACCAACATACCGGATCCCGAGTCCAAAAATCAGCCGGTGAAGGGGTTGCTGTTTGCTCGCTTCTATCGCAGCTTTCAGCTTCTCAATACTTTTTGTACCGAAACCCTCGAGCCTGCTGATCGCCCCGAAATCAAGGGTGTATATACCAGGTATATCCTTCAGTAGTCCAAGCTCGTAGAACTTGCGCACGTTCGCCTCACCGAAACTTTTTATGTCCATCGCGTCTTTACTCACAAAATGGATGATGCGTTCAACCACCTGCGCGGGGCATTCAATATTGATGCACCGCCAGACGGCTTCGCCTTCTTCCCGGGTGAGGCTGCTGTTGCAGGCGGGACAATGCTTTGGGAAACGGATGGCGTGTTCGGTACCCGTTCTCTTGTCGGACTGCGAGCGTACGATATAGGGTATCACGTCTCCAGCACGTTCGACGATTACCGTGTCGCCGATTTTCAGGTCTTTTTCGCGAATCACGTCTTCATTGAACAGGGAAATCGATGCAACGGTAACGCCGCCGATTGGTACCGGGTCGATCTTCGCCACCGGGGTAATGGCCCCGGTACGTCCTACCTGGAATTCCACTGACCGCAATACACTCGTAGCCTGCCGCGCCTTAAACTTAAAAGCGATGGCCCATCGCGGATGATGGGTAGTCATGCCCATGACCTCCTGTAATTCGATGCTGTTCACCTTGACGACCATCCCGTCGATCTCATAGGGTAGCTCGTCACGCTGCGATTCACATTCCTGGCAGTATTCCAGTACCGCGCGGATACCTTTTACCACCCGTTTTTCTTTCTGGGGACTGCGGAAGCCCGAATTCCAGAGCAATTCGAGAACACCGCTGTGCGAAGTGAGCTCTTTCGGAAAATGTTGCTGGTTCTCCAGGTGAAAGAAACTGATATGGTACAGGAATGCTTCCAGTTTTCTTTTCACCACTTCCTTCGGATCTTTTAGTCTGAGGCTACCCGAAGCCGCGTTGCGCGGGTTAGCCAGCGGGGGAAGGTTGTGCTCGGCGAGCATCTCGTTATAGGCTTTGAATGACGCTTTACTCATCAGCACCTCTCCGCGTATCTCCACCTGGCTCATCCCCTTTGCAGAAAACGGCGCGGTAAGCGGAAGTGAACGGATCTGCTTCAGGTTAGTGGTGACGTCTTCACCGTGAACGCCGTCGCCACGGGTGGCGCCGCGGACCAGCATGTCGTCTTCATAGATCAGAGAAATACTGGCGCCATCAAACTTCGGTTCCACGCAGTATTCAATTTCCTCCAGCCCGGTAAGTTCCCTTGCCTTCCTGTCCCAGGCTACCAGATCCTCCTCATTGTAACTGTTTTCCAGGCTCAGCATCGGTACCAGGTGCTGCACCGTTGGAAAAACCTCGTTCAGGCTGGAGCCCACCCTTTGTGTTGGTGAGTCCCTGGTGAGCAGGTGCGGGTGCGCGGTTTCAGTATCAACCAGGTACTGGTACAGTTTGTCATACTCGAAATCGGTGATCAGCGGGTCGCTCATCACGTAGTACCTGTATTCATGAAATCGCAGCACCTTGCGTAAATCCTCCATTTTCCCGGTGGGATCGGCACCGGTTTTCGCCATCTTCAGCAACTCTTCCGTTACTGCCTGTAAATCTTTGGTTTGCTGTTTATCGTACATGTGATTTTTTCCGCCGATAAAGTTAATGAGTCAAGGGGTTAGGCATAGGAGGTAGTCTCCGGGCTTTAGGCGTCAGCTTCGGAACGGCAGGTGGTATCCATTAAGCGTTAACG
>DASVBM010000220.1:0-2862 GCA_036375835.1 Chitinophagaceae bacterium
GTCCCACCGAAGTTTCATCCCGACGAAGGAGGGAACTGTTTCAATACGGAGACGGAGGCTCGGTTCGTGTGTTGGTAGGCTTAGTGTTGATTCTTTTAACACGTCAACATTGGGAAATGATTTTTAGAAACGTTCAGCTCCACCGAAGTGTCATCCCGACGAAGGAGGGAACTTTTTCAATACGGAGACGGAGGCTCTATTCGTGTCTTGTTAGACCAGATCCCTCGTACCTCGGGATGACAAAACCTTGACTTGTTTAAATACTCAACCGGATTTTTACTTTTGGAACTTAAATAATTATGGAAAGAATTTCATCCCTTGAAAGACAATACGCAGCCGAGGTGCTGGACAATGCGTTTGCCACGTCTTTGAACAGCGTGTTCAACAACAGGCTGGAGGCGGCTTTCGCGAAAGCTTATCATGTAAAATATGCAATCGGCCATATCAACGGAACTGCTACCCTGCACACCGCGCTGGCTGCTTTGGGCGTTAAGCCGGGTGACGAGGTGATTGTTCCGCCACTCACCATGAGTTCCACCGCACTGGCGGTATTACAAAACGGCTCGATCCCCGTTTTTGCTGATGTGGACCGGGCTACCTTCAATATTGATCCAGCCTCGGTACGCAAGGTGATCACGGAAAAGACAAAGGCGATTATCACCGTGGCGCTTTATGGACTCGCACCGGAGTACGATGAGATCATCGCTATCTGTCGTGAACATTCGCTTGGGCTGGTAGAAGACAATGCCGAGTGTTTTTTCAGTACCTACAAAGGAAAATACGCCGGTGAGTTCGGCGATTTCGCCAGCTTCAGTTTCCAGGCGAGTAAACATCTTACTGCAGGGGAAGGGGGTATGCTCACGACGAATGATGAAGGTCTGGCCAATGCAGCAAGGCGGTTCAGCAGCCTTGGTTATGCCGGGGTGAGTGCAAAGCAGGGAAAGATCACGAGAGATGATATCCAGGACCCGAACTACAGCAGGCATGTATCGCTGGGATTCAACTACCGGATGTCTGAGCTCTGTGCTGCTGTTGTGCTGGGCCAGCTGGAACGGGCGAAGGAACTGGTGGATGTGCGGACACAAACAGCGGAGCTTTATAACGAGGCCATCAAAGGCAGTAAGCTGGTAACGCTTCAGCATACCCCTGATCATTGTAATAATACTTACTGGTCATACAGCCTGGTGCTGAACGTTGAAGATCCGGCAGACTGGTACCGCTTCCGCAAGCTGTACAAGGAAAACGGGGGGGATGGTTATTATGCAGCCTGGAAGCTGTCTTATTTCGAGCCTTTGTTTACAGGAGAGGTACAGCAGATGCCGGGAGTATGGCAGCGTTATGAAAAAGGCTTATGCCCGAATGCGGAATACCTGCAGCCGAGGATGATACAGTTGAAGACGAATTACTGGGATATTGAGGAGGCGAAGGGGCAGGCGGAAGTGTTGCGGAAGACAGTCGAGGCGTGGGAGAAGGGGGAACGGGGATTGGGGAACTAATTTGACAATTTGGCGATTTGCCAATTCGACGATTCGTGCGGCCCCACCGAAGTGTCATCCCGACGAAGGGGGGATCTGTTTCAATACGGAGACGAAGGCTCGATTCGTGTGTTGGTAGAGCAGATCCCTTGACAGTAATTGATCATGATGAAGTTGTTACATTACCCGCGCTATAAGCCATAGGCCATAAGCAACCGGGAACCTGATACCTAAAACTTTCAATTAATTCATAAACATGGATACTGCTTTTCCAAAAGAAATCAAGATCGGCAAACGGATGGTGGGTGCCGGCCATCCTTCTTATATCATCGCCGAGATCGGGGCAAACTTCGATCATAGCCTCAGTAAAGCGAAGGAGCTGTGTGACGCGGCTAAAGAGGCCGGCGCGGATTGCGCGAAATTTCAAAGCTTTATTTCGGAAAAGATCGTTTCGGGAAAGGGCTTTGCACGCATGCAGCTTAAAGGTGTGCATGGCAGCTGGGGCAGGCCGGTGAACGAGGTATTCAAGGACGCGGAATTTCCGAGAGAATGGCATGCGGAGGTTTCGGCTTACTGCGATAAGATAGGAATTGATTTCTCAACGTCCCCGTATGATTTCGAAGCGGTGGACCTTTGTGAGGAACTGAAGGTGCCTTATATTAAGATCGGCTCCGGCGAGATCACCTGGCTGGAGATGCTTGAATATATAGCGAAGAAAGGGCTGCCGATGATCCTGGCAACAGGTGATGCCACGCTCTCGGAAGTAGATGAAGCGATCCGTACCATTGAGGCCACGGGGAACAGGAACCTGATCCTCTTACAGTGTATCACCAACTACCCCTCGATGATCGAAAGCGCGAATATCAACGTGCTGAAGACTTACCAGTCGGCTTTTGATATTCTTACCGGCTATTCTGATCATTCACCCGGCGATGTGGTGATACTCGGATCAATCGCCCTGGGCGGCTGCGTGGTGGAGAAGCATTTCACGCTCAACAAAAAAGACAAAGGTCCCGATCACCCGCATTCGATGGATGTGGCGGAGTTCAAGCTGATGGTGAACAGGATCCGTCAACTAGAGACAGCGATGGGCAGCACGCGAAAGTTCGTGGTGGAGGAAGAAGCGGAGACAGTGTACGTACAGCGCCGCGGGTTATATGCGGCGAGAGATATAAAGAAAGGCCAGGTGCTCAGCGCAGAAGACATCACCGCGCTGCGGCCGGCACTGGGAATCCTGCCGAAATATAAACCGGTGGTGATTGGAAAAGTAGCGAAGACTGATATCGCCGCGAACGAACCTTTGTTCTGGGACAACTTTTAAATGTGACGGAGAAGGAACAATTTATTGTACTTACCTCAAGTGATCAGCCGGCACTCAGCGATGCAG
>DASVBM010000287.1:0-10324 GCA_036375835.1 Chitinophagaceae bacterium
CAATTTGAGACGATAGAATTCTTTTTTGCGCTGATAGGGGTGCTACCCCTGCTGGCTTTGTTCATCGGTTTGATTTATTGGAAACGCTGGATCCGTATGCAGCTTGGCAGCCAGCGCCTGGTGGGGCACCTCGTTGCGGGCTATTCTTCCGCCCGTTTTAAGATCAGAATTATTCTGGTGCTGGTGGCAATAACGCTGGGCATTCTTGCTGCAGTAAATATTCGCCAGCCAAAACAAACTGCGGCCACGAGAGGTAACGGTGTCGATATAATGTTCGTTTTGGATGTAAGCAAGAGTATGCTGAGCCAGGATGCTAAGCCATCCCGGCTGGATAAAGCAAAACAGTTCATAAATTCACTACTGCCTAAGCTCGGGAACAACCGGGCAGGGCTGGTTTTGTTCGCCGGACAGGCTTACCTGCAGATGCCACTCACCCCGGATCTCGCTGCCGCAAAAATGTTCGTCTCCAATGCATCTGTTGACGCCGTACCTGTACAGGGCACTGTTTTTTCAGAAGCATTGCAACTTGCAGGTACCTCTATGAGCCTGAAAGAAAAAAAATATAAAGCGGTGGTGCTGATTACGGATGGAGAAGACAATGATGAATCCGCAGGCGACGCTGCACGCGAACTGTCTGAACAGGGAGTAGTGGTTTTTACCGTTGGAATAGGTTCCACCGAAGGATCAAATATTATTGAACCCGGTACCGATGAACCCAAGCGTGACTATGATGGAAATATTATAGTAACGAAACTGAACGAGCAACTGCTGCAGGAGATCGCTTCAGTTACCCGTGGAAGCTATCACAGGCTTGAGAATATCAACGAAGCCTCAGCTGCCATTGCCACAAGCCTTAATTCAATGGAAAAAACCGGTTACAACGCAGGTGGCGGAACCGAATACCGTAATTTTTTCCCGGTCATCATCGCCGTCGTATTCGTTTTACTTGTCCTTGAAATATTTATCTCTGAACGTAAACCTGTTCCTGCATGAAGCCGATGATTCTGTTTACTGCAATCTTCGCTGCATTCGTCGCCTCGGGTCAAAGACCAGGAAAGCTGATCGACAATGGTAACAGTAGCTACCGGGCGAAGAATTATACAAAGGCTGATCAGGAGTACAATCGGGCCTTGTCAAAGCAGCCTGGCAGCACCATCGCACTTTTTAATTCAGGAAACGCACGTTTCCGGCTGAAACAGTACAGTGAGGCCGCGGACATGTTCGAAGCGGCAGCTGCAACGGCAACAGACCCCTTGACTAAGTCACTGGCATATAACAACCTCGGACTTTCCCTGGTTCGCAGGCAGCAAACCGCCGCCGCAGTAGAAGCCTTTAAAAAGTCATTAAGGCTGAATCCCAATGATACTGAAGCCAGGGAAAACCTGCAAAAGGCGTTGAAAGAGCTGCAGATGCAACAGCATCAAAGGAATGAGCAGCAGAAAGATAAGAGTCAGAAAAAGCCGAAAGACAAGCAAAAGCCACAGCCGCAACATGGACGACTGAGCAAGGACGAGGCAGAAAAGATGTTCGATGAACTTCGCCGTGAAGAAAAAAACCTGCAGAAAGAAGTGCAGCGAAAAACCCAGTCTGCCCGACAGTTAAAAGATTGGTAGAACCAACGTAAACTCCATTTTTC
Organism: Chitinophagaceae bacterium; assembly: GCA_036375835.1. Taxonomy (GTDB): domain Bacteria; phylum Bacteroidota; class Bacteroidia; order Chitinophagales; family Chitinophagaceae; genus JAEZDC01. The sequence continues at coordinate 1,637 of DASVBM010000287.1, forward strand.
CGGTTAATACAGCTGCTTTCTTTGCTAAATTTGCAGGCTCTATGCAATTCTATTGTGATTCCCTCACCAGCTATCACCGGCTCAGAACACGGGAGGTAAAGGTAGGCGACCTGCTGATGGGCAATTTTCACCCGGTACGGGTACAGACGATGACGACCACCGATTCAATGAATACAAAAGCCACGGTGGAGCAGGCAATCCGTTGTATAAAAGCGGGAGCGGAACTGGTGCGTATCACGGCGCCTTCGAAAAAAGAAGCAGAGAATCTCCTCGATATTAAATCAGAACTCCGTAAGCTCGGATATACTACACCACTTGTCGCCGATATTCATTTTACTCCAAACGCCGCAGAGATCGCAGCAAGGATAGTTGAGAAAGTACGTGTGAATCCCGGGAACTATATCGATAAAAAGAAGTTTGAGATTATCGAATATTCCGAAGCAGATTATGCAGAAGAAATAGATCGTATTTACGAACGGTTCTCTCCACTGGTACGCATCTGCAAAGAATACGGCACTGCGATGCGTATCGGCACCAATCATGGTTCACTGAGTGACCGGATCATGAGCAGGTATGGTGATACGCCAATGGGAATGGTAGAAAGTGCGATGGAATTTCTCCGCGTGGCAAGGGCGGAAAACTTTCACAACATCGTCCTCAGCATGAAGAGCAGTAATCCCCAGGTGATGGTACAGGCTTACCGGCTGCTGATCCAGCAGATGGATGCTGAGTTCGGGGAATGTTATCCCTTGCATCTCGGTGTAACCGAAGCAGGAGATGGTGAAGATGGACGTGTGAAAAGCGCAGCCGGCATTGGCACTTTGCTGGAAGACGGCATCGGCGATACTATCCGGGTAAGTCTCACAGAAGATCCTGAATTCGAAATACCTGTTTGTCGCGACCTGGTAAAGCGTTATGGCGTTGAAGCCCGTAAAACAGCAACTTCGGGTGCAGTCCCGCCGATCGATAAAATTGTTTACAACCCTTTTAGTTACAGAAGGAGGGAAAGCTTTGCAGTAAAGAACATAGGCGCCGGGCAGGTGCCGGTTGTTATAGCTGACCTGAGCCGTGTGGAATCGATCACCAGAAAATCACTGGAAGCGATCGGATATACATATGATGCACAGACCGATAAATGGAATATCGGTGATGGGGCTGCGGATTTTATTTTCACCGGCCATCAGATACCGGCTTTCGCGCTGCCGGGAACTCTGAAAATAGTTTGCTATCCGGCAGCATGGCAGCAGGCGATAACAATGACTCCTGAACTTGAGTCCAGTTGCTTTCCGATATTCGATGCAGCTGCATATGTTGGTTGTGAACGCAGGAGTAATCAGCTGAATTTCGTAATGAAAGATTGTTTCAGCGACGATACCAGCATAAATGATTTCAGCTACCTGGATGAAATTGCGGTTGATAAAACAGTTGTTCTCTGCCTCAGCAGCACCAACCGAAACGCCATGCAGTCACTGCGGAGAATGTTTATAGAATTGCAGAACCGATACATTTCAAACCCGGTGATAATCATTTGCGACAGCAGTTGGGAAACCGCTGATGAACACCTGGTGCACTATTCCACTGAATGTGGCGCATTACTGCTGGATGGTTTTGGTGATGGGATATGCCTGGGCATGAATTCCGCCGCTTACAATAATGCCGCAAGGGTGAATGCAAGCGGGCGCAACTACCTCCAAAGCGATTCGGTTGAACAGTTTTTGAATAACACAGCCTTCAGCATCCTGCAGGCAACACGTACCCGGGTATCTAAAACAGAATATATTTCCTGCCCCAGTTGTGGCAGAACCTTATTTGACCTGCAGGAGACCACGGCAAAAATAAGGTCGAGAACCAATCATCTGAAAGGGGTGAAGATCGCCATAATGGGTTGTATTGTCAATGGCCCGGGTGAGATGGCAGATGCTGACTTCGGTTATGTAGGCAGTGGTGTTGGTAAAATCACATTGTACCGGGGAAAAGAGATTGTAAAGCGTAATATCGACAGCGAAGTGGCGGTTGATGAACTGATCAATCTTCTGAGGGAAAGCAACGCATGGATAGAACCATCAAAATAAAAAACCAGACATTATGAATTTGAGATTACTTGCATTAACCGCTCTGTTATTCAGTCTCACCAGCTGTTTTGACGTGTATGAGACGTTTAACCTGAACAGCGATGGTAGCGGCAGCTATGTACAAAAAATGGATTTCACCAGGGCTATGTCTTTCGCCAACATGATGAAAGCTTCCGGTAAGGAAGAGGGTAAAACGCCGCAGAAAATTGATAGTACCATTAGTCTCAGGTCTTTCACCGATACTGCTGCAAACCTCACCTCGGAAGAAAGAGCCGTTTTGGGCAATGGGAGCATGTTTATTCATCTGGACGAGACAACAGGTGATATGTATTTTGAGATCAGTTATCCTTTCGCCAATTCGAATGAGTTTGAATTGATCCAGCAAAGCTTTGCAAAACGAAACAGCGATGGTATGGCGATGTCTGCGCTTGGTGGTCTTTTGGGGCAACCTGCTGGCAATGGTCAGGGAACCGATAAGACACCGCAGTTGCCTGCTGCGAATTTTACTTACAAACTTACTGGTAGCAGCCTGGTAAAAACCGTTAAGCCGGGAACCGCTAAAGATACAACGAAGACTTCCAGCGACGATATGCCGGCCGAATTCAAAGAGATGATGAAGATGAGCTTTACCACTATCGTAAACCTTCCCCGGGAAGTTAAAAAATGGTCTGGCAATAACGGTACGTTATCCGCTGATAAAAAGCAGCTGAAATTCAACAAGAGCGTCACAATGGAGACTACGCTTACTCCCGAAGATTTCAATTTCAGCATCGACTATTAAATATGGAAACAGATTTCTTGGTTATCGGGTCAGGAGTTGCCGGGCTCACATATGCGTTGAAGACCGCGCAGCATTTCCCCGACCGCAAGGTGGTGGTGATCACGAAGGCACAGGCCGATGAGACTAATACCAAATATGCACAGGGAGGCATTGCCGGTGTTATGGATGAAATGAAAGATAGTTTCGACAAGCACATCGAAGACACACTCATTGCCGGCGACGGACTTTGTGACCGCAAGGTGGTGGAAATCGTGGTCAAGGAAGGTCCTGAACGAATACGGGAAATTATTGAATGGGGTGCGGAATTCGATAGAACTTCTACCGGTGAATTTGCCCTTGGGAAAGAAGGGGGGCACAGTGAATTCAGGATTCTCCATCATAAAGACGTTACAGGCAAGGAAATGGAGCGGGCGCTGCTGGATACTTTGCAGCGTCAGCCCAATATCCAGCTGATCAACTACTGCTTCGTGGTGGACATCATCACCCAGCACCACCTCGGATATCTTGTTACCAGGTCAACGCCGGATATCACCTGTTATGGTGTGTATGTGCTGAATCTGCGAACCAATGCCATTGAAAAAATAATATCGAATATTACCTTGCTGGCAACCGGAGGCTGTGGACAGGTGTATCGCAGTACTACGAATCCACGGATAGCAACAGGTGATGGTGTGGCAATGGTTTACCGCGCCAAGGGGAGGATTGAAAACATGGAATTTATCCAGTTTCATCCAACAGCTTTATACGAGCCGGGAGTTTCACCCTCTTTTCTGATTACTGAAGCCGTGCGTGGCGATGGCGGAATTCTGCGCAACAAGGATGGAGAAGCATTCATGAAGCGATACGATCCCCGCGAGGACCTGGCGCCCAGGGATATCGTGGCGAGGGCTATAGACAGCGAGATGAAGATTGCCGGTACCGAACATGTCTACCTGGACTGCCGGCATATGAACATCGAAAAATTCATTGGCCACTTTCCGAATATATATGAAAAATGCCTCAGCATCGGAATCGATGTGGCGCAGAAAATGATTCCGGTTGCACCTGCTGCTCACTACAGCTGCGGTGGTATCAAAACAGACGAGTGGGGCAGGACTTCCATCCGGAATCTATACGCCTGTGGGGAAGCCGCCTGCACTGGTTTGCACGGAGCAAACCGGCTTGCCAGCAACAGCCTGCTCGAGGCAATGGTATTTGGGCACCGTTGCTTCATCGACAGCACCGACCGGGTCGGGCAAATAGAACGGAGAAATGACATTCCGGAATGGAACGCGGAAGGAACTTCTGATCCCAAGGAAATGATCCTGATCACTCAAAGCCTGAAAGAACTGCAGCTGCTGATGAGTGACTACGTTGGAATTGTAAGAACTGACGTCAGATTAGGCAGAGCCATGAAGCGACTGGACCTGTTATTCCAGGAGACCGAAGAACTATACAAAACCACGAAGGTGTCACCGCAACTCTGTGAATTGCGTAACCTGATAACTGTCGGCTATCTCATCGTTAAAGGCGCGCAGTTCCGGAAGGAAAGCAGGGGGCTGCATTTCAACACTGATCATCCGAAGAAAAGCAATGTGCTCCAGGACACTATATTGTAAATCAACGGCATATTGTTTGATTACTTATCCAAAACGCGATATGGAGAAGAAAGCTTTTGGTGTGATCCTTACAATTCTTGGCATTGCGGGACTCATCGTCGCCGCTTATTATTTTGCCAGCAGCAGCGGCAGCCACAATATGCGGGCGATTGTTGTATACGCAGTGCTCGGTGCCTTATTCTTTTTTGCAGGTATTGGGCTGATCCGTACTACCAGGGATCAGTCGTAATCATTACTGTAAATGCTTTTCGATTTCCCTGAAGCCTTGTTCAGGGGGCAGGTGTTCCCATAAAATCCGGTAAATCGTTGTCGCTATAGGTATATCCGCACCCAGTTGCCGGTTTGTCTGGAAAATGCAACGACTTGCATTATATCCTTCCGCCACCATGTTCAGTTCCAGTTGCGCCGCTTTCACAGAATAACCTTTCCCAATCATATTGCCGAAGGTGCGATTACGGCTGTAAAGCGAGTAACAGGTAACCAGAAGATCGCCGAGGTAAACTGATGCCGCGTAATTGATCCCTTCTTTTTCAAGCGAAAAATCATGAATCACTTTTCTTGAGAACTTCACCATCTCATCAGCGCTGTTGGCGATATATACGCTCAGGAAATTATCACCGTATTCAAGGCCGTGTGCAATACCCGCACCCAACGCGTATATGTTTTTCAGTACCGCGGCATATTGCACTCCATTCACGTCATGATTGGTAACGGTATTCATGTAATGTGTTCTGAAATATGCAGCGATCGTTGCCGCCATTTCTTCATCAAGACCGGAAAAGGTGAGGTACGACAATTTCTCGGAAGCCACTTCTTCCGCATGGCAGGGACCAAGCAGTGTATAATAATTTTCAATCGCAACATCAAAATGTTCAGCGAGATACTCGTTCAGCAGCTGGTTTGTTTCCGGCAGAATACCCTTGATCGCAGACACAACCAGTTTCCCTTTCAGCGCGTCCTTTGAAAGGTTCGACAACGCCGCGGCTATATAGGCAGACGGTACCGCCATCACCACCACATCGCAGTGTTTCACTACATCGTTTATATCAGTGCTCATCTTCAGCAGCGAAGGATCAAAATACGCTGAGTTCAGGTAGTGCGGGTTATGGTGTCTTTGCTGGATATGGCGGATGCTGTTGATGTCACGGAACCACCAGTGAATCACATGCCGATTATCTGCCAGGATCTTTGCGAGTGCGGTTGCCCAGCTTCCGCTGCCAATGATACCGAATTGCATAGGGCAAACATACAAAACCTGCTGTAGTCTAAGGTCGAGTTCAGCGATAAGCAGAAAAAAAGCGGCTGGGCCGCTTTTATATTATTTCTTGTCTTCGACCAGATCTTCTTTTTTGGTTTCTTTTACCCTGGTGCCGTCTTTCAGCGTTTTGGATACGATATTGTAAGGGCCGGTGACTACTTTGTCACCTTTCTTTATTCCGGAAATCACCTGTATGTAATTCAGATCCTGTATGCCGGTCTGTACATTGTAACGTTTTACCGTACCATCTTTCTGTAACACAAAAACGACCTCGACCGTTTCATCGTCTTTCGAAGCTGTTCCTCCGCCCGGCCCGTTATCTGCCTCACGGTCTTCATCCTCTTCCTTGCTGTCAGCTGCTTTTTTAGCCGGCGCCTTCTCTGATTTCTTCTCCCTGACCGTGACGGCGTTTATGGGAACAGCGAGCACGTTGGATACCGTCCTGGTTTGTATGTCTGCGCTTGCATTCATATTTGGACGGAAAGGGAAACCATTACCTGTCCGTAACAGATCCGCATAGCTATCATAGAGTAAGCGGATATGCACTTTATAGTTTGTGACTTCGTTGGTGGTGGTGGTTGCAACAGAGGCTGCAGGATTTGCGATCTTGTAAACGATTCCCTTGAATTTGCGATTGCTGAAGGCGTCAATTTCCACAAGTGCCGAATCGCCGATCTTCACTTTCGGAATATCGCTTTCACCCACATCTACACGCACTTCAATGCTGTTCAGGTCGGCTATCCGCATCATCTCCGTACCTGCCATCTGGGCTGTTCCTACCACGCGTTCTCCTGGCTTAACATTCAGGAGGCTTATCACCCCTGTCATCGGCGCCGTGATCGTTGCACGGGATACGTCTTTGCTGGCCCGGTTGAGACTAGCCATAGCGCTTCTCACCGAAGCTTCGTTGGCCCGTATGCCCTGTAACGCCGCGTTATAGTTTGCCCTTGCAGAGAGGTAGGCCTGTTCCGCCTGCTCAAATTCCACGCGGGAAATTACTTTTTGAGCAAGAAGATCTTTCTGCCTGTTATAATTGGTTTGTGCCTGGTCAAGCGTAGCCTTGAGTGCGCCCAGCTGCGCCCTGGAATTCGCTACCTGCGCCTGCATCTGCGAAACGCCCGCCATTGCCTGGTCGCGTTGCGAGGCATAAATATCTGCGTAGATCCTTGCCAGTACCTGTCCTTTCTTTACGGTATCTCCTTCCTCGACAGTCAGTTCAACTACCTCGCCACTAATATCCGGACTCACTTTCACTTCAATCTCAGGGTAAACCTTACCACTCCCATTCACCGTCTCGGTGATTGTGCGGCTGGTAGCTGCCTCAACAGTCACCTTAATGCCTTCTTTTTTACCGCCGCCGAAGGCGATCAGCAGTACGATCACAAGGATAAGCGCTCCAATGATCCACCATATGGTCTTTTTCTTCATATCAGTTCTTTAAAAGTTTATGACGACTGCTTCGGAACTTTCCTATCTCCTCTGGTGTCATTCCCCTGGTCCTTCCTGTTCTGCGCGCAGCAATCCTGTAATGAAAATGCAGCTTATAACCGTATTCCCATTCCTTTATAAAATTCCAGCACCTTCATTTTAAAAATATAGTCGTAACGGTTTCTTGCCATTTCAATTCGTGCCCGTTGCAGGTTCGTTTGTGTGATCAGCAGGTCAAGTACATTCAGCAACCCGGCCTCGTAACGTTTATTTGCCAGTTCCAGGGCTCTTTCGTTTACTTCTACCTGCCGCACCGAGGCGTTGAACTTTTGTAAAGCCGCAACAGAAAGTTCATAGGCGTTGTAGATATCGGACTGAAGCGTGTTGTTATCCTGCAATTGCTGCAACTCGTATTGCATAACCTGGATCTTCGCGCGTTGCCATTGGCTGCGAAGCTGATGTTGGTTGAAAAGATTGAATGTCACGCCGACTCCGATGAACTGCCCGAAGTTGTTGCTTACCTGCCTGCGGAAGGGTACCCGGAAAGTGCCGACCTGGTCACGCTTGGGGGAAATAACATTATATGTTCCGGATCCTGTGTTTACAAATGCAAAACTGGTATCGTATCCCCCCGTGAAGCCCATCAGTGGGTACTGAATTGCGGTATAACTTGTACTGAGGCTTCCCTGGGCGCCGATCGCCGGATACATTGCCCCTCTTGCCGCACGGATCAATCGTTCTCCCTGTTGGATCCTGATCTGGTTCACACGTTGCAAAGGCTGGTTGGCAACCGCAAGATTGTATACATATTCCGGATTCAGGTCAGCCAGGCTTTCGAGTGGTATCAGCTCAACAGGTGGAGTAATAATTTCAAACGTAGTATCCTGTGGAAGGTTGAGCAGGGTTTTCAGCTGAATCAGCGATTGACGGTAAGTCGATAAGGCCTGGATCAGGGAAGCACTGTCGTTAGCCACCTGTGCCTGCAATTGCAGCGAATTGAGTTCCGGTTCCGTACCTGATCGTACCAGTGCCTCGGTTCTCCTCAGCTGTTCTTTCGATTGCCGGAGCTGTAATTCAGCGATGCGGATCGTTTCGTTCGCCAGCATTGCCTGAAGGAACGTGTTGGCGACGCTCAGCGAAATGTCGTTCTGAGCCTTTTCGATGCCTGCCACCGATGCCTTCAAGGCCAGTTTATCAGCTTCGATATTGTTCTTACGGGCGCCCCAGTTGAATAATGAGTAATTGGTCTGAAACGATCCCTGTGCTGCAAAAAAATTGTTCGTTTCAAGTGTGCCGGTAGCAGGGTTGTTACTTAGTCCGAAATTGTACCCGCCGCTCAATTGACCTGTCGCAGTCGGGTATTTCGTCATCTGCGACTGGTGCAGATCAACCTCGGCATACCTTCTCTGGATATCGGCCTGCTTCACGGTGATGTTATTCTGCACCGCGTAATCCACGCATTTTCGGAGTGTCCACCGGTTAGTGGTATCCTGCGACATAGACTGGGTAGTCAATACGAGGGCAAGGGGGAGTATGAAAAGCCTCATTAAA
>DASVBM010000376.1:0-3245 GCA_036375835.1 Chitinophagaceae bacterium
AATACCGTTTTTCCCCTAGACTGCAGGTAAAAATTCCGCATGGATTTATAAAGATAAACGAAGATCAGCAGGTTAATGATTAAAGCAAGCCACCGGATTATCGATGCTCCCGTTAAGTCATAAACAGAAGACAGCGTATAAAACAGCAGCAACAGGATATACACCGCGATATACAGGTTCAACACAAAGATGACGTGATTTACGTAGAAATACTTCTTATGCCGGACATATAACAGTTGAAACACCAGCGCCACCAGTGGAAGGGAAATGAACATCATCTGCGGTACTGAGTGGGTGAAGCGCTCGTTAAGGTCATGAAGGAACCGGGTAGCGTTTCCTTCATACTTCTGATTGATCGATATAGCCCGACGCATAATGGTACGCCACAACCAGTTGTCCCGTTGACGATGGGGCAGCCGGCGTTGCAAAGAGTCGTATTCCGCTATACTTTCAGGCATGGAGACGTCCCCAATAATATTACCATTGGCGGACCTCTCGTCGTTGGTAAAGCGGAAAATTCCAGAACTGCTGTTGTTTGAAATCCGTTCGTCAATACCTGCTATCTCCTGACGGATCTGTCTTCGCCGGAGGCTATCAGGTTCTTTTATCAGGGAATCCTGGAGCCTGCTTCGCTCTTTAACCAGTTCCAGCTGCAGGTTCTCATTCGCGAGCCTTTCATTACCGGACGGAACGATAAACCAGAAGAAAAAAAGAAAAAATACAGCTGAAGTGAAAATATACATCCTTATCGGATTAAGGTACCTGGACCTCCTGCCACGCATGTACTCCCGCGCCAGGAATCCAGGCCGGAACAGCAGAAAACGGGTAGTAGTGAAGAATTTCCCATCAAAATGGGTGAGGTCATTAAAAAAATGGATGAGCAGGTGCCAGAAACTTTCCTTAGGCTCCACGTTCTCCTGGCCGCAGATGTGGCAAAACCGGCCATAAACAACCGAGCTGCAGTTCAGGCAGATCTTTTCCTTTCTTTCCGGGAGGTGTGACATGTTAAGGTTTGAATAAAAATACTAACTAATCCTTTGCAGCTGTTTTTGTTAACAGCCAGTTTTTGCCAACTGGTGCGAGTAGCTTTACATTTGGAAAAAATTCCCTGATGAAAGGACTGCTCACCCTGTTTTCCGGTCTACTGATCTCGCTCTCCGGGCTTGCACAGCATTATTACAATGACGTTATTTCAAATCAACTGAGTAATGCAAATTACAACCTGCTGAAACAGGCGAATTTCACCCAGGTAAAGGGAGTGAGTTATGAAGCCGATGGAAGTCCTACCACCAACTTTCAGTTGCAGCAGGAACTGAGCAGGGATAAGAAGACGCTCACCACCACCACCACTTCGCCGGGAAATGTTACGAATGTCATATTCAGCTACTATGAAAACGACCGGCTGGCCCGTACCGAAGACACGATTTCCGGCGTGAAAAACACCGCATACTACCATTACGACGACGCTGGCAGGCTCATCCGGATCCTCTCGAAAAGCGTTGATCCGGAACATACCGGTAATATGCAGGAAGACCACCAATGGTTCTATCTTGAAAATGGCAAACCATCTTACATGCTGAAGATCAAAAACGGTGCTGATACCCTCCGCGTCGAGTTCGTTTACGATGACCAGGATAACCCTGCAGAAGAACGCTGGTTCCATCAAAAAAGACAGATCGAGACCTACTACTATTATTATAACAACAAACAGCAGCTCACCGATATCGTGCGCTATAACAGGAACGCGAAAAAGATGTTACCCGATTTCATATTTGAATACGATTCCACAGGACGCGTGAGCCAGATGATGCAAACGCTGCAGGGTACAGCAAGCTATCTCCTTTGGCAATACATCTATAATGAGAATGGCCTCAAGCAAAAAGAGGTTTGCTACGATAAACAAAAAAGGCTCGTGGGGAGTGTAGAGTATTCATATTCGAGATAAGCTTTTTGATTTCCCGGGTTCCTCCGGAGGAGCTGACCATCTTTTCCTGTTCTCCCGGTTTTTCTTCTCAGGTTGTCCGTTACAAGTATGTTGAAAACGGGAGTAGCGCCCCTTAACCTATACTTACAAAATATTACAGAGGTGATTGCCGTGGATTACCTCGGGTAGCATGACGTAAAAAGGCGACAGTCCGAATCCGGATTGTCGCCTTTTTGTTCTGAACTTACCAGGTTACCGTACTATAAGTTTTTCAGTCACACGGAAACCAGGCCCCGTTACCACCAGATAATACGTTCCCGCAATAAGATTGGCCGGAACAGGCAGGGTTGTGCCTGAACTTCCGGGCTGCTTTATAAACTGCTGCGTGTGGAGTATTTGCCCGGTAACGTTACACCAATCCACGCGACAGGCACCGTTAAACACGTCGGCCATTTTCAAACTAATGACACTTCCTGACGCCGGATTCGGGTAAATCTGTAATCCCCCCCCGGCATATACAGCGGAAATCTTAACGATAGCGCTGAGTGTAAAGCTGCCGTCATTATTTACCATCTTCAGCCGGTAAAAACCAACAGGCTTTGGGTCTTTGTCATAGAATTCATACGTGTTTACAGCTCCCGATTTAGCGGTGACCTGACCGATATCAACGAAATTGTTTCCATCCAGGCTGCGCTGCACAACATAAAACTGCATGGATACCTCGTCAGCAGTCTCCCATTCCAGGCGATTACCTAGGGGCTTTGCATATCCTTTGAACTTCACCAGCGTCACAGGCATTGTACCCGTGACGATCACCGTAATGGTTTGTTCATCGGTAAACACACCATCGCTCACCTTCACCTTTACTATATAATGGTTGTCGAGATTGGCATCCTGGGGATTATTCACATCTGTTGCAAAATTGAACGCCAGTACCCCATTGGTCATAGTAAAATCTGCCGCGTCATCGCCGCCGCTGATTGTATACACCAGTGGGTCGAGGTTTCCATCCGCGTCACTGGCAGAAACAGTAGTAACTAGCTGTTGGGGGTTCAATAGTGATACCGTCGCAGTTGCCGCACCCCCATTGGAAGTGATTACCGGTGTATTGTCATTTTCATTCGTTACCGTAACTGTGATCGTCTGCTCGTCATTGCTGGTACCATCACTGGCGCGGATCGTTACCTCGTAACTGTTGTTCGCATCCGCGTCAGCCGGCGTTTCAAAGTCCGGTGCAACCACAAAGACCAGTGCACCGCTGCTGCCGTTGATGGAGAACTTCGCAGCATCTGCGCCCCCGGTAATGCTGTAGACAATGGAT
>DASVBM010000167.1:0-3585 GCA_036375835.1 Chitinophagaceae bacterium
GATGATCGCCACTTCGGTACTGTTTGCCAATTACCTGGTATTGCGGCGCACCAAACGGGCACTCATCTACCTGTACCTGGTATTATACCTCACCATTGAATGTGGCTTCCTTTTCGCCAATATGAATAAGTTTCCGCACGGCGGTTTCGTTACCCTGCTGGTGGGTGGTTTACTTTTCCTGGTGATGTACGACTGGTTCAAGGCCAGGAAGATCAAAAACCGGTATGTTGAATTTGTAAAGCTGGAATATTACATATCGCAGATACAGGAGCTGAGCAATGACAAAACCATTCCCAAATACGCTACCCACCTGGTTTACCTGACCAGTGCCGACAACCACAAAGAGATCGAACACAAAGTGATCTATTCGATCCTGAATAAAAAGCCAAAGCGGGCCGATATCTACTGGTTCGTGCACGTGGATACCCTGGATGACCCTTATACTATGGAATACAGTGTTGAGCATATCATCCCCAATGACATCATACGAATTGAATTCAGGCTTGGGTTCCGCGTGCAGCCCAGGCTGAACCTGATGTTCCGCAAAGTCGTGGAAGACCTCGTGCGGAACAGGGAGGTGAATGTGCTTAGCCGTTATGCAAGCCTGGAAAGAAATAACGTTGTGGGCGACTTTACTTTCCTGGTGATGGAAAAATACCTGAGCCAGGATAATGAACTGCCTTTCCTGGAAAACCTGCTCATGAAACTGCATTTCTGGCTGAAGGAAGTAAGCCTTTCCGAAGAGAAAGGCTTTGGACTGGACCCCGGCAATGTGGTTGTCGAGAAGTTTCCTTTGATCATTTCCCCGGTAGCCGCCATGCGGCTGAAAAGAGTAATGGAATGATACGTCCGGCCGGTACCTGGGTTATCTTATTGTTAAGTTACGTTTAACCTTAGGTTATCCCTTCGTATCGTGAATGTTACCTGCCAATAACGGCTGAACTTTGCAGTAAATTCTATGCTGTGAGACATTTCTTATTCGCACTGTCAATGTTCGCCTCGATGGGACTGGCCGCACAGGAAGCGCCGCCCCAGCCTAAACGTTCTACGCTCGACCTCAGCTTTGGCCATGGCATCAATTTTATGGCCGCTGACTCGACCCTGAGCATGAAGCTCGGCGTACGTTTCCAGACGCTCTTCGTTGCCGAAAGATCACTGGAGGATGGTTCCAGAACAGAAAAGGAACTGATGGTCCGCCGTTTCCGCGTTAAAATGGACGGCTTTGCCTTCACCCCGAAACTGGATTACAAGATCGAGCTGGCGCTCAGTAACCGGGATAACAGCGCGGTGATCCCGCAATCATCCAACGCCGCTAATATTGTGCTGGACGCGGTATTGAAATACCATTTGTCCCACAACGCCGAACTCTGGTTTGGCCAGACCAAACTGCCGGGAAACCGCGAACGCGTGATCTCTTCACAGAGCCTGCAGTTCGTAGACCGCAGCATGGTCACTTCACTGTACACGCTGGACCGCGACATCGGCCTGCAGTTCCATCACTCGTTTCATATGGGCGGGATGGTGATTAAAGATAAATATGCCATCTCCCTCGGTCAGGGACGCAATGTCACCCTCTCCGATACCGGCGGCCTGAGCTACACCGCGCGCCTGGAACTGCTCCCTTTTGGCGAGTTCACGAAGAAAGGCGACTATTTCGACTCAGACCTTGCCAGGGAGAAAAAACTGAAACTGTCTCTCGCCGCGGGCTATAGTTACAACGACGGCGCCACCCGCAAAGGAGGGGAGCTTGGAGCATTCCTGAAAGAGTCACGTGACCTGAAAACGTTTTTTGCAGACGCGATGCTGAAGTTCAGGGGCTGGTCGCTGAGTTCCGAATACATGAAAAAGACGGCATCGTCCAACCCCCTGCTGGCCGACCTGTCGAACTATTTCCAGACAGGAGACGGCTGGAACATCCAGTCCGGTTATTTATTCCGGAACAATGTTGAGATCGCCGCAAGGTATACCACCACCCAACCGTCAACAGAAATCAAAGCTGCCGGCAAGGCGGCGATGACGCGGGAATATACACTCGGCTGCTCAAAATATTTTTCCGGGCATAACCTGAAGATCCAGACCGACATCAGCCACCTGCGCAACTACCTCGAACCCAAAGCTGCATTGCGGTACAGGTTGCAGGTAGAGCTGGCGATCTGATGAACATGAAAAAACAAATCGTTCAATTGAAAAATCTGAAATAATGAAAAAGTTTAATTACCGGAAGCTGCCCTGGTTGCTGTCTATCGTAATGATAGCGGTCCTTACCGGCTGCGGCGGCAACGACAACGGCAAGAAGCCGGGTGATGACCAGACACTCCTCGGCGCGGGTAGTACTTTCATCTATCCCCTGTTTTCAAAAATGTTTTCCGTTTACAACAAGGAAACCGGTATCCGGGTGAATTACCAGTCTATCGGTTCCGGCGGCGGCATACTGCAGCTGACCAATAAAACGGTTGACTTCGGCGCTTCGGATGCGCCGATGAACGAAGAGCAGGATGCCAAAGCGGGCGCGCCCGTTTTGCATATTCCCATGTGCTCCGGTGCGGTTGTGCTCAGTTACAACCTACCCGGTGTAAGCGATACCCTGCAGCTCACGCCTGAGGTGATCGCGAATATCTTCCTCGGGAAAATAAAGAAATGGAATGATCCGCAGATCGCCGCCGCTAACCCGAAGGTTAAGTTGCCGGACCTGCCACTGATTATCGCCCACCGCTCAGACGGCAGCGGTACAACGAACATCTTTACAAGCTATCTCACCAAGGTGAGTCCTGAATGGAGCAGCCGCGTAGGAAAGGGTTCATCCGTTAACTGGCCCGCCGGTCTCGGTGGCAAAGGCAATGAAGGGGTATCCGGCCTGGTGAAGCAAACCGCAGGCGCTATCGGTTATATGGAGCTGGCTTATGCGCTGCAGAACAAAATGAGTTTCGCGAAGATCCGCAATAAGAGCGGCGCGTTCATCACCCCCGGCGTAGCGTCTACCAGTGCGGCATCGGCTATCCCGCTGCCCGCAGACGCGAAAGTATCGCTGGTTGATACAGAAGCTGCCGACGGCTACCCGCTGTCAGGATTTACCTGGGCGATTATTTACAAGGAGCAGAATTATAACAACCGTTCCGAGACCCGGGCTAAGGAGTTGCTGAATCTTTTATGGTGGAACGTGCACCAGGGACAGCAGTATGCTGAACCACTGCATTATGCTCCGCTTTCAGCTACTGCGGTAAGCGTTACCGAAAACATCCTGCGCTCGGCCACCTAGAACGGCAAGCCGATATTGAAATAACCGAAGCAGTAGCCGGCGCCGCCTGCGGCGCCGGCTACCCAATACTATGAAAGCAGTTCAAGCCGCTTCGATACAAAAGAAAATCCGGTCGGAGAAGACCTTCCGGTTCTCACTGGTGCTGGTGGCATCACTGCTGGTGATTATCGCCTTCGGCGTACTGCTCACACTGGCCACCGGGTCTGTTCCCGCGATCCGGGCTTTAGGCATCAGTTACCTCTGGGGCACTACCTGGGACCCGGTGAGCGATATCTACGGCGCGCTTCCTTTCCTCACCGGCACGATCATCACCTCCGTACTCGCGCTGC
>DASVBM010000140.1:0-3945 GCA_036375835.1 Chitinophagaceae bacterium
GGATCACCGGCAGGTGTGTGAATGCCAGGTGAATCTGTGATGAATTCATACCAATAGTTTTAAGATGAAATAAAATCAGGCTTCAGATCTGGTATGAACTGTTTGCGGGGGATGGAAAATGTCGGCGGAATAACCGGGAAGGTTGGCACCCCCGAGCGCAGGACGGTACCTGCCGGCCGCGGCGGCTGAGAAGGGTGACAGCTTTACAGGCGAATGCCCGAGGTAAACAAAACCGAGGTGGTTGCCATCGAAAGTTTTGAATGGCAGCCGGCTGTCTTCCTGGTCATCTGAATCATTATCCTGGCCAAGGTAGTGGATCGCGAAAAATTCGGATACACGGAAGCGCTCATCCGATTCTATATGGCTGACGAGGTGTTCCACCAGCAAGGGCAGGCGGAAGAGTTGTTCCACTTCTGTGGTACTCAACAGCAGCATCATCAGCAGTATGGCGGATATCCTTCGCATCAGCACCGAATGTAGCATTCTGACCGGATTATATTATGATCGAACGCAGAATTTAACCAGCCGTTAATCAATACGTTCAGCAGATCTTGATCTGCATCACGGTTGCGATGGAAATAGCGCGCTGGCGGGCCAGGGAGGCTTTGTCTCCTTTGAACATTTCATCCAGAGTAGCGGTGAAAAGCTTCAGCCAGGCGGCGAAATGTTCGTCTGTAAGCCGGAAAACCTGGTGTATGTGTTGATGGGTTTTCAGGGGATTGCCGTTATAGCCACCGGAATAAAAGATCGCATTTTCCCAGAAACTGTACATCAGTGGCAGGTGGGTATCCCAGTTCACATCCGCGAACACAGGGCTCAGCAGCGGGTCGGCTTTCACTTTATCGTAAAAAGTGTTTACCAGTTGTATAATATCCTCACGGGAGACGAGGTCTTTTTTCATAGTTTAAAGGTCCTTTGAGTTGAATTTTCTTAAAGAAAAAGCGAGGGGTACAAACACCCAGGCCGACAGCACCACGAAGGCGATGATCATACCTGCGGTGGTACCAAAAAAATCCTTGAATACCGCTCCGGTATATCCCATCATTGCGGAAATATCCATTTGTAATAAGATCAGTATCCTGCTCAGGTCAATCGGGTTGAGCGCGCTCACCGCCACCATTCCTTTTTCAACCGGGTAGTCTGATAACTGGAAAAGGAGAAAGAGCACCAGCCCGTCGAAGAGGATGGAGAAATACAGCCAGAGCAGTATGGCTTTACCGATTCCTTTGGCTTTATCGCGCGTGGCCACCGATGCGAGGACGGCGATGGATACAAAAACAACGGATAGCAGCACGCCCATCGCTATCATGGTGAGCCCGGTTGCATCCGCCGCATATAATACTATAGGAAGCCCGGCGCCGACCAGGAAAGCGATTGTCAGCGATACAGCCAGCCCGGTAAACAGGCTCACCCAGATGGTCTTTCTTTTCAGAGGCTGGCTCACCAGCAGTTCCACGAACTCGGCGCTGTTGTACACATATATCGTAGAGAAAATAATGCTCACCAGTGGAACGATAATCAGTATCACGTTCAGCAGGCTGAGCAGTCCTTTCGCCGCATTGTCCTCGAGGTTGAATACGCTGAGCGACATCACCAGCAGGAATATGGTATAAGCCACGATGATGCGGCTGCGGAGTATATCTATGATGACGTATTTGATAATTTTCTTCATCTGCTGGCTTTTGACATGATGGATGCGATCGCCCGATTCAGTTTTTCCTCACCGGTCTCCGACTGCAGGTTCTGAATCGTCTTATGAAACCGCAGGGTGCCGTCCTGCATATAGATCACCTGTGTTACCAGGTCGTCCAGTTCGCTGAGTATATGCGAGGTGATGAGGATGAGTTTGCCTTTCGATTTCTCGCGGATGATCTTTTCTTTCAGCAGTTCGGATGAAAGGGGGTCCAGGCCGGCTGTCGGCTCATCCAGTATCAGCACATCGGGATTGAACAGGAACGCCAGTGCCGCGCTTACTTTCTGCCTCGTTCCGCCGGACAGTGTTCTCATTCTTTTGTTCAGCATCTCGTTCAGCCTGAATGTGGCGATCAGTTCTTCATCCAGCACCTGCTTTTTCCCGTTGCGGATGTCTTTCATCATACTCTGCACCTGGCCGATGGTCATGTTTTCCGGGTAACGGCCGATCTGCGGCATATAACCGATGTATGCGCGGTATTTCCAGTCGTGCAGGATGTTCTTTCCGTTGAAAGTGATGAAGCCACTGTCCGGAATCACCATTCCCAGCACCGACTTGATCAGGGTTGTTTTGCCGCTGCCGTTCGGGCCGATGAGCGCGATACATTCTCCCTTGTTACAGGTAACGGAAACATCGTTCAGCGCCTGCAGTTTGCCGAATTGTTTGGATACGTTGGATGCGATGATCATAGGTTAAGTGGTTTCATGAAAGGAGTTTCGTCCTTCAGGTTTTCAGGTGTGATGCTGGGAAGCACTTTTTCTGTTTTATCGAGCAGCGTGGTGATAAAGCTTCGGAACAGCACCATGGCCGCGGGCGTCTGCTCCACGATCATCGAATACATGCTCACCGGGCGATAAGGCACGTCGCCTATCTTATCCTTGTTGAGATCGTATCCCTCGTATTTATCCCAGTAATTGCCGTTGAATTTGTTTAGTACCAGGCTGCCATTGGTGGCCACGTCAAAGGTGTTCGACATGAAATTGGACGCGGTCACTTCAAGGTCCATGCAGTTGGCCTGCATTTTCATTCCCCAGCCGTTCCTCCGGAACGTATTCCGCCGGAGGTTGATGCGGCTCGCCGCTTCCATATAGATTCCGCAGGTATTGCGTTCGAAATAATTACCCTCGATATGGCTGTCGCGGATCTCTTTCAGCAGGAGGCCGTAGGCGGCATCTCCCCAATTATCGGTAAAGAAATTATGCAGCATCTTCACGTGGTAGGAATACATCACCGCCACACCTGCGCCGTTGTTTTTAAAGATATTGGTGATATAGCTGTCGTTGTTGCTGAACATGAAGTGCAGCCCGTAGCGGATGTTCTTCTGTGATATGTTCCGCCAGATAACCGAGTTGGTAACGAATTCGAAATATATGCCGTCGCGGTGGCCGGTGATCACGTTACCGATGATGCGCATGCTGTCGCTTTTCCAGCAGTGAATGCCATTCCCGCTTTGCTGCTCTACCGTTCCGTAGGATGTGATGTGGTTTTTCTCGATGAGCGAGTTATAGCTCTGGTAGGAATAGATGCCAAATACAGTATTGTCGAGGATATTATTGCGGATTACGGCATTGTTAACGCCGTAAAGCTTGATGCCGGCCAGGTCGTCGATGCTGGAATTGCCGGTGTTTACCACTTTCAGCCCTTCCACCGTTACGTTGTTTGCACGGATGCTGAGGGCTTCGTACCGGTGTGCGCCATCGATCACCGGGTATTGAATACCTTTCAGGTAAACCGGTTTGGTGATGACGATGTTCCCTTCCCGGTAGGTACCTGGATACACCAATATGGTATCACCTGCATTTGCCGCCGCAAGTGCAGCCGTGACAGATGAAAAAGCCTGTTGCTTTCCCACTTTAATGGTCTTTGCGGGCCACGCCGTTGAAGACAGCAACAGGCTGATTATGATAAACAGGTTTTTCATTTGGCTAATTCCTTCCAGGTGGTTGCTGTTCCTTTGTGTTGGGCTGAGACTTTGCGAAGGCTTTCTTCTGATGAAAATGCCGCCACATTGCCGCCCATCGGGCTCCTGATTTCGTCTGTACGGTACAGGTGGGCCTTACCGGCGTCAATCAGGTTTCCGTTACCCGAAAAGTCAACCAGGTAAGTCTTCCCGATGTCATTTTTACCCACTGCGCCCGAACGCATGAATTCGAGAATACAATGCATATCGTCGAATTTGTAGGTCTTTCCTTTTTTCGTTACGATTTCAGCTCCGAAACGGGTGTCTGTGATCGTCATCTTACAGGCGCTGC
>DASVBM010000478.1:0-6299 GCA_036375835.1 Chitinophagaceae bacterium
CCAACGCCGCCCTGGGAGTGGAGAAGGAAGAAAAGACCGGACAAAATGTAAAACGCAGGATCATGAAGGTGATCTGGTTATGCTTAGGCAGCGTCAGGCACCGGTCTTAAAAACACCTTAGTTTACTGCCGTTAGGTAAAATCTTCCCCAAAAACAGCCGGTTTTTTCTCTAAAAAAACTGTTATGGCTCAAAATTTGTTTGCGCGCGATGTTTCTTTATTTCATACTTTTGCTGTCCTTTAAATTTGGGCTAATTAGCAACCGGCATTTCAACAAGGCGCCAAAATGTTGAAACCGCCTGACCAGCATGCATTGGGAACCTGTAAGTTCTCCCCAAATTATTTTGCAAAACCGGTTACAAATAATTATGTCAACATCACAACTCAACAACAGGTTCAGCTTTGGGAAAACAAAACACCTGGCTGACGCGCCTGATTTGCTAGACATTCAATTAGAGTCCTTCAGAGAATTTTTCCAGTTAGAAACCACTCCAGACAAGCGTAACGTAGAAGGGTTGTTCCGTGTGTTCAAAGAGAATTTCCCGATCACCGACACCCGCAACATCTTCGTGCTGGAGTTTCTTGATTATTTCATTGACCCGCCCCGTTATACAATCGACGAGTGTATGGAGCGGGGGCTTACCTATGCCGTTCCGCTTAAAGCAAAACTCCGCCTGAGCTGTAACGATGAAGAGCACGTGGATTTCCAGACCATCGTACAGGATGTATTCCTTGGAAACATCCCCTATATGACTCCGAGGGGAACCTTCGTGATCAATGGCGCTGAAAGGGTAGTGGTATCACAGCTGCACCGTTCACCGGGTGTGTTCTTCGGTCAGTCGATCCACCCCAACGGTACCAAGATATATTCTGCCCGCGTGATCCCGTTCAAGGGAGCGTGGATGGAATTTGCAACAGACATCAACAACGTGATGTACGCCTACATCGACCGGAAGAAGAAATTCCCGGTAACCACCCTGCTTCGTTCCATCGGTTACGAAACGGACAAGGATATCCTGGAACTGTTCGGTATGGCCGACGAAGTGAAAGGCGATCGCAAAACGCTTGAGAAACATATCGGTAAAAAACTGGCTGCGCGCGTACTGCGTACCTGGGTGGAAGACTTCGTGGATGAAGATACCGGCGAAGTTGTATCGATCGAACGTAACGAGATCGTTATGGAGCGCGACACCATCCTGGATGAGGCGGCTATCGACATGATCACTGAGATGGAAGTTGCCACCGTTTTCCTGCAAAGGGAAGACGTAGGTGGTGATTACGCCATTATCTACAATACCTTAAACAAGGATACCTCGAACAGCGAACTGGAAGCGGTTCAGCATATCTACCGCCAGCTGCGCGGTGCCGACGCGCCGGATAACGAAACGGCACGGGGTATCATTGACAAGTTGTTCTTCAGCGACAAGCGTTATGACCTGGGTGAGGTTGGCCGTTATAAAATCAACCGTAAACTGGGCCTCAACTACCCGCTGGAGAAAAAAGTACTTACCAGGGAAGACATTATTGAGATCATCAAATACCTGGTGCGGCTTACCAATGCCAAGGCAGAGATCGACGATATCGATCACCTGAGCAACCGCCGTGTAAGAACCGTAGGCGAACAGCTGTATGCACAGTTTGGCGTAGGTCTCGCACGTATGGCGCGTACGATCCGCGAAAGGATGAACGTTCGTGACAACGAGGTGTTCACACCGGTTGACCTGATCAACGCGCGTACGCTTTCTTCGGTGATCAATTCCTTCTTCGGAACCTCTCAGCTTTCGCAGTTCCTCGACCAGACCAACCCGCTGTCTGAGATCACGCACAAGCGTCGTATCTCCGCACTCGGGCCCGGTGGTCTGAGCCGTGAAAGGGCAGGTTTCGAGGTTCGTGACGTACACTACAGCCACTATGGCCGTCTCTGTACCATCGAAACGCCGGAAGGACCGAACATCGGTCTGATCTCTACGCTCTGCGTACACGCCGCGATCAACGATATGGGCTTCATCGAAACGCCATACAGAAAGGTCAGCAACGGTAAAGTGAACATGAAAGAACTCGAGTTCCTGAGTGCCGAAGAAGAAGATACCGCTAAGATCGCGCAGGCAAACACCCCGCTCGATGAGAAAGGGAACTTTGCTGAAGACAAGATCGTGAGCCGTGAGACCGGTGACTTCCCGATCCTCGACAAGAACGAAGTAGAATATATGGACGTTGCACCGAACCAGATCGTTGGTTTGAGTGCGTCACTTATCCCGTTCCTGGAGCACGATGATGCCAACCGTGCGCTGATGGGATCGAACATGCAGCGACAGGCTGTTCCGCTGATCCGTCCGCAGGTGCCGATCGTTGGTACCGGCCTGGAAGGAAAAGCTGCCCGTGATGCAAGGATTCAGATCCACTCGGAAGGTGAAGGCATCGTGGAATTCGTTGACGCCAACGAGATTCACGTACGCTATGACCGCAACGATATCGACCGGCTGGTATCTTTTGAAGATGACCTGAAGGTGTATAAACTCACCAAGTTCATCAAGACCAACCAGTCTACCAGCATCAACCTTACACCCGCTGTTAAGAAGGGCCAGAAAGTGAAGAAGGGTGACTTCCTTACCGAAGGTTATGCAACAAAAGACGGAGAGCTGGCGCTCGGACGCAACCTGGTAGTGGCATTCATGCCGTGGAAAGGTTACAACTTCGAGGATGCCATCGTAATCAATGAAAAAGTAGTTCGCGAAGACCTGTTCACTTCCGTCCATATCGACGAATACGAACTGGAAGTGCGCGATACCAAGCTGGGTGAAGAAGAACTCACCCCGGATATTCCGAACGTGTCGGAAGAAGCAACCAAGGACCTCGATGAGAATGGTATCATTCGCATTGGCGCCGCGGTAAAAGAGGGAGATATCCTGATCGGCAAGATCACTCCAAAAGGTGAATCTGATCCTACACCCGAAGAAAAACTCCTCAGGGCGATCTTCGGTGATAAGGCAGGTGACGCGAAAGACGCTTCGCTGAAAGCGCCGAACGGAACAGAGGGCGTGGTAATCGACAAGAAGCTTTTCCAGCGCGCGAAGAAAGATAAGAATGCGAAGGTGCGTGAGAAGGCGCAACTGGAAAAGATCGAAAAGGTTCACGAACAGAATGTAGAAGAGATCAAGGAAGCGCTGCTGAGCAAGCTGCAGACTTTGCTGAGGGATAAAACCTCTGCAGGTGTGAGCAACAACTTCGGCGAGATGCAGATTGGTAAAGGCGCGCGGTTCAATGCGAAAAACCTGGCCACCATCGATTACCAGAACGTAAACCCGCTGGGCTGGACCGGTGAAGCAGAAACCGACGACCTGATCAATACGCTGCTGCACAACTACAGCATTCGTTACAATGAAGAGCTGGGAAGGTATAAGAGAGAGAAATTCAATATTTCAATAGGAGACGAACTTCCTGCAGGCGTGCTGAAACTTGCAAAGGTTTACCTCGCTGTGAAGCGGAAGCTGAAAGTGGGTGATAAAATGGCGGGCCGTCACGGTAACAAAGGTATCGTTGCCAAGATCGTCCGTGCCGAAGACATGCCTTTCATGGAAGACGGAACACCGGTTGATATTGTACTGAACCCGCTGGGTGTACCTTCAAGGATGAACCTGGGCCAGATCTATGAAACCATCCTCGGATGGGCAGGAAAGAGCCTGGGCATGAAGTTCGCCACGCCGATCTTCGATGGTGCTACCGTTGAAGAGATCGCGGAATACTGCAATAAGGCCGGTATACCGAGCATGGGGCACACTTACCTCTTCGACGGTGAAACCGGTGAGCGCTTCCACCAGAAAGCAACGGTGGGTGTGATCTACATGATCAAACTTCACCACATGGTGGATGACAAAATGCACGCACGTTCTATCGGGCCGTACAGTCTCATTACCCAGCAACCACTGGGTGGTAAGGCACAGTTCGGTGGACAGCGTTTCGGTGAAATGGAAGTTTGGGCACTCGAGGCATACGGCGCGTCGAATATCCTCCAGGAGTTACTCACCATCAAGTCGGATGATATCATCGGCCGCGCGAAGACTTACGAAGCGATCGTGAAGGGCGATAATATCCCGAGGGCGGGCGTTCCTGAATCATTCAACGTACTGGTGCACGAACTGAGAGGCCTTGGGCTTGACCTGAAGTTTGAGTAATAACCGCTCAAGTCCGAAAGTCAGTATTCAAAAGCTCAAACATTTAAAAACTTAAATCGTAGAACACGATTATGGCAATAAAGAAAGACAACCGTCCGAGATCAGCATTTTCAAAGATCACCATCAGCCTGGCTTCGCCCGATGCCATCCTGGAGCGCAGCTTTGGCGAGGTGTTAAAGCCGGAAACCATTAACTACCGTACCTATAAGCCGGAGCGTGATGGTTTATTCTGTGAAAGGATTTTCGGACCGGTGAAAGATTACGAATGCGCCTGTGGCAAATACAAGCGTATCCGTTATAAGGGTATCGTCTGCGACCGTTGCGGCGTAGAGGTTACCGAGAAGAAAGTACGCCGCGAAAGAATGGGTCACATCAAACTGGTGGTGCCCGTTGTACATATCTGGTATTTCAAGTCACTCCCCAATAAGATCGGTTACCTGCTGGGTGTTTCATCAAAGAAACTCGAAAGCATCGTTTATTACGAGCGTTACGTGGTAATCCAGGGTGGTGTGAAGGAAAACCTGAATCCCGGTGATCTGCTTACCGAAGAAGAATACCTGGATATCCTGGAGGCATTGCCCAAGGATAACCAGTATCTGCCGGATGAAGATCCGCAGAAGTTCATCGCTAAAATGGGTGCCGAGGCAGTACATGACCTGCTGGCCCGCATCGACCTCGATGGACTCAGTTACACACTGCGTAACGCTGCCGCTACCGAAACTTCACAACAGCGTAAAGCTGATGCATTGAAGCGACTGAGCGTGGTGGAAGCTTTCCGCGATGCGAAAACCCGTATTGCCAACCAGCCCGAGTGGATGGTGATGCAGTATATCCCGGTTATTCCACCGGAACTGCGCCCGCTGGTACCCCTGGACGGTGGCCGTTTTGCGTCTTCTGACCTGAACGACCTTTATCGCCGGGTGATCATCCGTAACAACCGTTTAAAGCGATTGCTCGAGATCAAAGCCCCCGAGGTGATCCTCCGAAACGAGAAGCGTATGTTGCAGGAAGCTGTGGACAGTCTTTTCGATAACTCGAGGAAATCAAACGCGGTGAAGGCTGAAGGTGGACGTGCGCTGAAATCACTGTCAGACGTACTGAAAGGAAAGCAGGGCCGTTTCCGCCAGAACCTCCTCGGTAAACGTGTAGACTACTCCGGTCGTTCTGTTATCGTAGTGGGTCCTGAACTGAAGATGCACGAGTGCGGACTGCCGAAAGATATGGCAGCCGAGCTGTTCAAGCCATTTATTATCCGGAAGCTTATCGAGCGCGGTATCGTAAAGACGGTGAAATCAGCCAAGAAGCTGGTGGATCGCAAAGAAGCCGTGGTCTGGGATATCCTTGAAAATATTCTGAAGGGTCACCCGGTGATGCTGAACCGTGCCCCGACGCTGCACAGGTTGTCGATCCAGGCATTCCAGCCGAGACTGGTGGAAGGTAAAGCCATCCAGCTGCACCCGCTGGTAACAACAGCGTTCAACGCCGACTTCGATGGTGACCAGATGGCCGTGCACGTGCCTTTGAGCAACGCCGCTATCCTGGAAGCACAGCTGCTGATGCTCTCATCGCATAACATCCTGAACCCGCAGAACGGTACCCCGATCACCCTGCCTTCACAGGACATGGTGCTTGGTCTGTATTATATCTCGAAGGGCAAGAAATCAACCGATACCGAGAAGGTCCGCGGCGAAGGCAAAGCCTTCTACAGTATGGATGAGGTGATGATCGCCTACAACGAAGGACAAGTTGACCTCCACGCGCATATCCGTGTGAAAACACCGGTTCGCATAGAAGGACAAGTGGTAAATAAAGTAATTGAAACAACAGTCGGCAGGGTTATGTTCAACCAGTTCGTGCCGAAAGAAGTTGGTTATATCAATGCGCTGCTCACCAAGAAGTCTCTGAGAGAGATCATTGGTGATATCATCCGGATCACTGACGTTCCGAAAACAGCGAAGTTCCTTGATGACATCAAGCAGCTTGGTTTCCGTATGGCGTTCAGGGGCGGACTGTCGTTCAACGTGAACGACCTGATCATTCCGGATGTGAAAAACGAACTGCTGGATAATGCCAAGGCAGAGGTAGACGAGGTGTGGGAGAACTACAACATGGGTCTCATCACCAACAA
>DASVBM010000137.1:0-9090 GCA_036375835.1 Chitinophagaceae bacterium
GGCGCCGCGGTAACGTGCCTTCCAGTAGCTGTCATTCAGGTCGCTGACCGAAACCCCCTGGCTCACCGCAGCGTGAACGAACTTATTGTTCATGATGTATATACCCACGTGCGAGATGCGTCTGCCGGAAGTATAGAAGAATACCAGGTCTCCCTCCTGAAGCTGATCAGGTTCGATGCGTTCGGTAGCACTGTATTGTTCCTGCGCGGTACGTGGCAGGTCTATGTTGTATACGTCTTTCAGCACCGCCTGCGTAAAGGCTGAACAGTCAATGCAGTTGCTGGAGCTGCCCCCGAGGCAATAACGGGTGCCCCACCATTGTTCGATGGTTTGAAGCATCGCCAGGTTTGTCATCTTTTCAACCGTGGCATCGAATACAATTGCATATTTAAGCTGCAGCGCGTCAGCATTTTCTATGGAAGCGTTGTTGAGTTCTTTTCTGGGTTCCACATAACTCACCTGCACGGCGGGTGCGCCGGTGGACCTGGTGGTCTGTTTTGAAGTAACGGTAGTGCCCGGCGTTACCGATATGTTTTCAAGGAAAACAACCTCTCCGGTTTGTTTGGTGCGCGGATTATTGCCTGATGGCGTGGAGCTATCCTTCGAAGCCAGCTGGTGCAACGTTTTACAACTGGTGCACAGACTGATTACAATTATTGATAATGTGGCTCTTAGCATAGGCATTGGATGCAATATAGCTACGCATTGCAGAACCGGCAAGCGATGCGAAAAACTTTTTAACAAATTCCGCTCCAAACAACTGGTGTGGATAACTACGAATGCGCCAAAAATGAAGGACTTTCGATCTTTGAATAAAGGGCGGGGGTTAGTACTTATCCGGTGCACGGTGATCCCAATGATGAAGGGATTGCGACGCAAGGGACGATGCCATGCAAACATGCAGCTGGTATCAGAAAATCACTGATCTCTCTCATCCATACCCGATAACCGGTTCCAACATGTGCAAATTTTCACATTTACACGTTCATACGCAATACTCATTACTCGATGGCGCGGCATCGATCGATAGCCTCTACAAAAAAGCGGCGAAAGACGGCATGCCCGCGCTGGCCATCACCGATCATGGAAATATGTTCGGCGTATTCGATTTTGTGAACCAGGCCTGGAAGAATACGCGCGTCACTGGAAAAGACGAAAAAGGTAAGGAGATTACAGAACCCGTGGTGAAACCCATCGTAGGCTGTGAATTTTACGTGGTGAAGGACCGTTTCCAGAAAACCTTTTCCAAGGAACAGAAAGACGAACGTTTTCACCAGGTATTGCTGGCGAAAAACAAAACAGGGTACGCTAACCTGGTAAAGCTCACTTCGCTTGGCTATATCGAAGGGATGTACAGCAAGTACCCGCGTATCGATAAAAGCCTGGTGGAAAAATACCACGAGGGACTGATCGCCACCACCTGTTGCATAGGCGCTCACGTGCCGCAAACGATACTGCGACATGGCGAAGACGCGGCTGAGCAGGAATTCAAATGGTGGCTCGACCTGTTTGGTGAAGACTACTACATCAAGGTGCAGCGGCACAATATGAAGGAACAGGAGCAGATCAATGCTGTACTGCTGAAGTTCGCGGAGAAATTTAACGTGCCGGTGATCGCTACCAACGACAGCCATTATACCGATCGCGAAGATTACAACGCCCACGATATCCTGCTTTGCATCAACACGGGTGAAAAGCAACGCACGCCGGGTTACGACGACGTAGTGAACGACGACCTGCACCTTAAGGATCGCCGTTTCAAGTTCCCGAACGACCAGTTCTATTTCAAGACCAGCGACGAAATGAAGTCGCTCTTCAACGATATTCCCCAGGCGATAGACAACACCAATGCCATCGTAGACAAGGTGGAAGTGCTGAACCTGAAGAAAGACATCCTGCTGCCGAACTTTCCTATCCCGGCTTCGTTCAAGGTGCATGATGACGATAACCTGAACCAGTGGGAGTACCTGAAACATATCACCTATGAGGGCGCAAAGCAACGCTATGGCGAGATAGAGGAAACGACGCGCGAGCGGATCGACTTCGAGCTCTTTACCATCAAGACGATGGGCTTTGCGGGTTATTTTCTCATCGTATCCGACTTCATCAAGGCAGGGCGTGACCTGGGCGTATTCGTTGGCCCGGGCCGTGGTTCGGCCGCGGGCAGCGTGGTAGCCTATTGCATCGGCATCACCAATATCGATCCGATCAAATACAACCTGCTGTTCGAGCGTTTCCTGAACCCGGATCGTAAGTCCATGCCCGATATCGATACCGACTTCGATGATGAAGGCAGGCAGAAGGTGATCGATTATGTAGTTGACAAATATGGGAAGAACCAGGTAGCGCAAATCATTACCTACGGTACGATGGCCGCGAAGATGAGCATCAAAGACGTGGCGCGCGTACTGGACCTGCCGCTGGCGGAAAGTAACGCGCTGGCACGGATGGTGCCGGACAGGCCGGGAACCGACCTGGGACGTGTACTCACGGCACCCATCACCCTGAAGGAAGCCAGGGATGGCGAAAAATCGCTCGAGGAAAAAGAAGGATTTGGCGGTGAAGACATCGAGAATATCCGTAAGCTGCGCGAGATCTACCACGGTGACGATATCCGTGCACAGGTGTTGAAAGAAGCCGAACGACTGGAAGGCTCTGTACGCAACACCGGTATTCACGCGGCGGGCATCATCATCGCGCCTAAGGATCTTACGGAACTGATCCCCGTTGCCACTTCCAAAGATTCTACGCTGTGGGTAACACAGATCGAAGGAAGCATCATCGAAGACTCCGGTGTGATCAAGATGGACTTCCTGGGGTTGAAAACGCTTTCTATTTTAAAGACAGCATTGGAGCTGATCCGGCAGAACCATGGTGTTGAGATAGACATTGACAATATCCCGCTCGACGACGAAAAGACCTACCACTTATACCAGCGCGGCGAGACAAACGGAACCTTCCAGTTTGAAAGCCCCGGTATGCAGAAATACCTGCGCGAGCTGAAGCCCGACAAATTTGCCGACCTGATCGCGATGAACGCCTTGTACCGGCCGGGGCCGATGGCCTATATCCCGCAATACGTGGCACGTAAGCACGGTCGCGAAGAAGTGGTCTACGATCTTGAGGATATGCAGGAATACCTCGAAGAAACCTACGGCATTACCGTATACCAGGAGCAGGTGATGCTGCTGTCGCAGAAGCTTGCCGGTTTTTCCAAGGGAGACGCCGACGTACTGCGAAAAGCGATGGGTAAGAAGCAAAAGTCGGTGCTGGACAAGATGAAGGCGCAGTTCGTGAACGGCGCTACTGCCAAAGGCCATCCGGCAGAAAAGCTGGAAAAGATCTGGACCGACTGGGAAGCTTTCGCTCAGTACGCGTTCAACAAATCGCACTCCACCTGTTATGCCTTCGTTGCTTACCAGACCGCTTACCTGAAAGCCCACTACCCTTCTGAATACATGGCTGCCGTACTCAACCATGCCGGCAGCATCGAAAAGATCACCTTCTTCATGGAAGAGTGTAAGCGCATGGGATTGAAAGTGCTGGGACCCGATATCAATGAATCGAAGAAAGGATTCGCGGTGAACAAAAAAGGCGAGATCCGTTTCGGACTCGGCGGGCTGAAAGGCGTTGGAGAAGCTGCCATCGAAAGTGTTATCGAAGAGCGGGAGAAGGCTGGCCATTTTAAAACGATATTCGATTTCATCTGCCGCGTCAACCAACGGGCGGTGAACAAGAAATCGCTGGAAAGCCTTGCGTATTCCGGGGCCTTCGACTGTTTTCCCGAGTTGCACCGTGCGCAGTATTTCTTTGCGGTTCCGGGCGATCCAAAGACCGGTCTTGAAAAGATCATACAGTTCGGCAACCAGTACCAGGCAAACAAACTTCAAAGCACATCCAGCCTTTTTGGTGCGGACGCGATGCCGGAGATACCTGCCCCTAGGCTTCCACTCTGCGAACAATGGAGCCTTACCGAAAGACTGGAACACGAAAAAGAAGTCACCGGCATATTCATGAGCGGCCACCCGCTGGATCATTTCAAATTCGAGCTGCGGCATTATGGCATTATGCAGCTGGCCGACTTCAACGAGATCAAAGACTCCTCAACGCTTGTAAACGCCAATATGAACAAGACCTTCCGGCTGGCAGGACTGGTGATCGATGCGCAGCACCGGGTAACCCGTACCGGCAGGAATTTCGGTTCATTGACAATCGAGGATTTCTCAGGCAAGACCGAACTGATGCTATGGAGTGACGACTACGTGCGATTCCAGAACTACCTCGAAAAGGGAAAGAACCTGCTGGTGCATGGAAATTTCAAACAACGATACAACAGCGAGCAGTACGAGTTCAAGGTAACGGGTATCTGCCTGCTGGAAACGGCCAAGCAGATGCTGACGAAAAATATTGAGCTGAAGATGGAACCCGCATCGCTTACCCCGGAATTCGTTGAGTTTATCACAAAGAATATCCGTAGCAATCCCGGAAAGTCTTCTCTTAAGTTCCAATTCAACGAACCAACCGAAAGCCTGCAGGTGAGCCTGTATTCGCTGGAGAAGGGCTTTACTATGAACGAAGAGCTGGCCGATTTCCTGCTGGATAACCCCGATGTGGAGATCAGTGTGGGACTGGTGAATTAACTTTACCGCCTAATGCACAGCGATGCAGCGTGTTAAAACAGGTCCGACCCGTGTGGTGAAGGCGATCTTCTTCGGTAACTATTTCTATGGTGCCTGTACCGTTGCCCTTTCCATTGAGGCCGGACTGCAGCAACTTTACCCGCTTAACAGCATCATTTATTACGCACTGGTGTTTATCGGAACGGTGATCTATTATACGCGCGCTTACCTGCCGTCACATGCAAAGGATAGTCCCAACCCGCGCACCAGATGGTATGCAAGGAATAAAAAAGCCATCCTTGCCAGCCAGTGGATACTTATCGCTATGTTCGTATTGCTGTCGGCCATCTACCTGTACAGGAATTTCGAAGGCTTCCTGCACCTGCCTTTGGTGAACTGGCTGCTCATCGCGTTCTTCCCTGTTATCGCTGTTTTGTACTACGGTATCGACCATCATTTTTTCGGCAGGATCAACCTCAGGAGTATCGGCTGGCTCAAGCCCTTCCTGATCGGGTTTATCTGGGCAGGCAGTGTTACCGTTTACCCGATCATCTTCAGCGGTGCCGAGCGGGGCGCTGACCACTATCATTTCA
Organism: Chitinophagaceae bacterium; assembly: GCA_036375835.1. Taxonomy (GTDB): domain Bacteria; phylum Bacteroidota; class Bacteroidia; order Chitinophagales; family Chitinophagaceae; genus JAEZDC01. Next base: position 5,213 of record DASVBM010000137.1, read on the forward strand.
GCTTCGTAGGCACTTTCCTGTTCATCAAGAACTTCATGTTCATCACGGTGCTCTGCATCATGTTTGATATTAAAGATTACGCGGCAGACAGTAACCAGCAGATCAAGACCTTCGTGGTAAACCATGGTTTGCGCACCACCATTTTCCGGATCATCCTTCCTTTGGCTGCGCTGGGACTTGCTTCATTCCTGGTATATGCAGTGGCGAGAGATTTCCGGAACCTGCGCATATTCATTAATGTGATTCCGTTTGTCCTGTTGCTGGTGGTGAGCTATTCCATGCACCGGAGACAATCGATCATGTATTACCTGATTGCGATAGACGGGCTGATGCTGGTGAAAGCAGCCTGTGGCATCACTGCGATGCTTTTTTTCTAAATTCGCTTATGCAGATCCGGCCGGTTACTCTTGACGACGCAGCCTCAGTGCTGGCTATCTACCAGCCCTATGTTGAACATACCGCTGCCACTTTTGAAACGGAAGTTCCCTCGTTGAAGGATTTTGAGGCAAGGATCCTCCATTATTCTGCCAGCTATCCCTGGCTGGTTGCGGTGCAGTCAAACGAGATCGTTGGATACGCCTACGCCTCGCGTCACCGGGAACGCGCAGCCTACCAGTGGTGCGTGGAGAGTTCTGTCTATGTGAACGAAGCAAATCATGGTTCCGGTATTGCAGGCGCATTGTACAACGAACTTTTCGGCGGTTTACGGCAACTGGGGTATATCAATGTATACGCCGGCATTACGCTTCCCAATCCGAAGAGTTATGCTTTTCATTCGAAAATGGGATTTGAACCGGTTGGGGTGTATCGCAACATTGGTTACAAACTGGGCCGCTGGCATGATGTGGCCTGGCTCACCAAAACCCTCAACCCGCACCCGGATCATCCTTTGCCACCAAAGACCAGTCGGTTTCATTGAATCTTTAAGCGTCATGTATGTGCCGCAGAGCTGCAGTTCATTATGCGCTTCGCCTTTTTTTCCTGACATGCTCCTGCCATGCTTGCTGATGGCTAGCGCCATATGAACGACGTCTGCGGGATCAACCGCGGAAATCCTTTATTTCCACAGATGTTAGGATTTTGTTGTCAGAACCTGCGGTCTGAAAATTGTAAGTTTGCCCGCTAATGACCATGAGTAACAAACAGTTCAGAATAGCGATCCTGGACCTCTATGAAGGAGAAGCCAACGAAGGCATGCGATGCATCCGGCAGATCATATCTGAGTGGGCTTCGCGCAACGGTTTTGACGTTATCGTTAAGGAATTCGATGTCAGACTCGCCTTTGAAGTGCCTGACCTTTCCTTCGACGTTTATATCTCATCCGGCGGGCCGGGTTCGCCCCTGGAAACGGAAGGCAACAGGTGGGAGTCACTGTATTTCGGTTGGCTGAAATCTGTTGAAGACTGGAATAGCAACAGCGGCAATATTTCAAAAAAGCACGTTTACTTCATCTGCCATAGCTTTCAGCTTGCCTGCCGGCATTATCAGCTTGGAAATGTCTGCAAAAGAAAATCAACCGCTTTCGGAGTATTCCCGGTTCATATGACCGAGGACGGCCGGAACGAGCCCGTTTTCGCGAATATGCCTGATCCTTTCTACGCAGTAGACAGCAGGGATTATCAGGTGATCGAACCGGACTATCTGAACCTGCTCAAACTGGGCGCAACCATACTTGCGATAGAGAAAGACCGGCCGCATGTTCCTTATGAACGCGCGATCATGGGAATACGCTTCAACGAATATTTTATCGGCACACAGTTTCACCCGGAAGCAGACGCCGGTGGTATGCGTATGTACCTGCAACGCGCGGATAAAAAGGAAACCGTGATTGCCAACCATGGAGAAGCCAAATGGAAGCAGATGGTAGACGACCTGGCCGACCCGTCAAAGATCATGTGGACCTACGCGCATATACTCCCTGATTTCCTGGATCTTGCCGTCGGGGTGAATGTCATGCAGCATTAGTACGCGAACTCCCGAACGTTTCTGCGGGTGCAGCTGCCTGAATGGCCTGTATCAGCCAGGATACTTCCCCCCTGGTATTGAATGAATGTAACACGATGCGCAGCCGCTCCTCTCCTTTCGGTACTGCGGGAAAGAACAAGGGTTTTACATCGAAGCCGGCGTTGCGCAACTCTGCCGCGGCATGATTCACGTTATCGATTCCCGGTATGACCAGGTGCTGTACTGGTGTAGCTGACTTCAATTTGCGGAAAGGCAGTTCTGCGTCCTGGAAAATACTGATGATGTTCCTGAGGTGTTCCCGCTCCTGCCAGAGTTGAGGCAAAATTTTATATCCTTCCCAGATGGTCGAAACGGTTTGTTCCGAAAGCGTGGTGGAATGCATCAACTGGTTGCAGAAGTTCAGCAGGAATTCTTTCAGCTGGTGTGTACCCATCACCACCGCACCATGGCTGCCGCAGGCATTACCAAATCCATGTATCCTTGCGAAGACGCTGTCTTCAAGCCCGAGCTCATGGATAATGCCTTCGCCTTTCTCACCGTAAATGGCCACCGAATGGGATTCATTTACGATCAGGTGTGCACGGTATTCGCTGCAGACCTGTGCCAGACTTTCCAGTGGCGCGGTACTTCCGTCCACGTCGTAAACCGCTTCGGCATATACGAAGATATTGCCACTGGCTTCTTTCAACCTGGCTCTGAGATCGGCCACATCGTTGTGTGCGTATGAAGCTGAAACCGCCGCGCTAACCCGTGCCCCGTCTTTTACAGAAGGATGCGACAACTCATCAAAGAAGAAACTATCTCCGTTTTGCGGCACGGCGGCTACAACGCCAAGGTTAGCGTCATATCCCGAACTGAAGATTACCGCTGCTTCCGCGTTATGGAAGGCCGCTATACGGTCTTCAACCTCCTCTATCAGCCGGTAATTGCCCGATAATATACGCGTACCTCCTGAGCCGGTATGCAGCCCGGTTGGACGGTTGCGCAATAACCTGTTACGGATGATACCCAGGTAGTCGTTGGATGCGAAATCTATCTGGTCGCCCGGAACCACCAACTGCCTCAGGAATCTTTGCTCTTTTCGCTCCTGGAGCCTTGCCAAAAGAAAATCGTCGTTGTACCTCATTTCCACACAATAGGATTCTTGTAGATATTTGCAACATACTTGCCAAGCTGAAACCGACATGGAACTTTCACAGGACACCAAAAACATCCTTGGTCTTCAATTGCCTACAGATCCCCGCTGGGTGGACCTGGCGGGCATGCGACTCGAGGAAATCCTCACCGATCACGCATATTGTGAGCAAAAAGCTGCCACCACCTGTATATCTCTTATCCAGCGTTATCCCGACCGGGAGAAACTGGTAACGGAACTTGCACCTGTCGTGACCGAGGAATGGGGCCATTTCAGACTGGTGTTAAATGAACTGCATCGCAGAAGTCTGAGGCTTGGAAAGCAAAGAAAAGATGCATATGTGAACAGGCTGCTGGAATTCCAGCGCAAAGGCGGCCATACAGAAGACCGCCTGCTTGACCAGCTGCTCACCATGGCATTGATCGAGGCCCGGAGTTGCGAACGATTCAAGCGCCTCAGTGAAGGGCTGGACGACGAATATCTCCACAATTTCTACCGCCGTTTTATGGAAAGCGAGGCCGGACATTACACCCTCTTCATTGAACTTGCGGAAACCTATATTGACAAAGAAAAAGTCCGCGCCCGCTGGCAGGAGTGGCTGCGCTACGAAGCCGGTGTGATGAGGGATCTGGAGGTGAGGGGAGACAGGATACATTAAAAAGTCAGCCGAAGTCAGCGGGAAAAGTCAGCAGATAGTCAGCGGGCGAGGTGAGCCGAATGCAGCCAAATGATTCCGGTAATATTAATTCGTCCGATAAGGGTATAAAGGGAAATAGAT
>DASVBM010000499.1:0-9412 GCA_036375835.1 Chitinophagaceae bacterium
ATCCAGGAAAGCGTCCAGGTCACCGGCATTGAGTACCCCGGGATCGGGTTCATGCGTTTTCGTGGAGCGGATATAGGCGGCGACCTCTCTCACGTCGCGTTCTTTCCAGCCGAGGCGGTGCAGGGTTTCGGTGGAAATAGCGGCGGACCTTTCCTCGTTGTCTGCTGATCCCGGCTGGTAAATAATGTCGTGATAGTAAACCGCCATCGCAACCACCGGTACATTTTTCAGCATCGGTTTCACCTGGTCCATCTGCCGGAAAAGGTCTGAAAGGTGGTTTAAAGTGTGGTAACACCGGTGTGATTCGAGATAGGCAGCCTGTATTACCTTCCAGGCCTGCTGCACTGCTTCGGCAGAACGACCGGCATTCAGTTCATAAAAGCGTTGCTGCAATTGCTGGCCAGGCATGCCGCAAAGTTAAAGCCTCTGTCATAGCCGGCAGTTAACCGGCAGCATGTTTGTCCGGAGCATTCAGCTTGCTGTTGCGGTAACCATACAGGAAGTAAATAGCCAGTCCAAGCGCCATCCAGCCAAAGAAAACAAACCAGCTTTTTACCGGTATTTCAATCAGCAGATAAAGGCAGAAAATGACACCGAGTATGGGTATCAGCGAATACCGCCTGATGATAGTGAGTAAAGTGAGAATGCCCGCGACAATCACGAATATCAGGAAGAGTATTTCCTGGTGGTCTTCATTAGCCAGGTTGGTGAACGCGTCTTTTACCCGTCCGTGAAAAGCGTAGATAAAGATGGCATATATCACCGGTACTATAAACCTGCCGTCTATATATGGCAGGCTGAATTTTCCCGGTTCCTTTTTCACGCGCGGCAGCAACAGCACGCCACCTGAGACAAGGACAAACGCGAACAGGGTGCCGATACTCGTCAGGTCTGTTACCAGGATATCCTGCATGAACAAAGCGGGAACAGCAACCAGCACACCGGTAATTATTGTTGCGAAGGAAGGTGTGTGGTATTTCGGATGTATTTTCTGGAATTTGCGGGGCAGTAACCCGTCCCTGCTCATACTCATCCATATCCTTGGCTGCCCCAGCTGGAATACCAGCAACACGCTGGTTGTCGCCACAACGGCGGAGATGGAAACAATGGTTTCGATCCAGGGTGCGCGTTTTTCAAATACAAAAGCCAGCGGGTCGTTCACGTCTTTGAAGTGCGAATAGTGCTCTACTCCTGTCAGCACCAGCGCGATCAGTATATAAAGCCCGGTGCAGATCACCAGAGAGTTGATCATTGCGCGGGGCATATCACGCTGGGGGTTGCGACATTCCTCGGCGGTGGTGGAAATGGCGTCAAAGCCAATGTAGGCGTAGAACACGGCAGACACGCCTTTCAGCACGCCTTCCATTCGGTTGGGCAGGAAAGGTGTCCAGTTGTTCGTGTCGACGAAAAACGCGCCGGCCACGATCACGAAGATGATCACCGCGATCTTGAAGATCACCATATAGTTAGCCGACTCCTTGCTTTCCTTGATTCCAATATAGGCGAGCATGGTGATCAGCACCACGATAATAAATGCCGGAAGGTTGAAGAAGAGGTGTTTCCCGAAAACGATGGGTGCATCGCTCCAGGCCTGGATGGCAAACTGGTAGCTCTTTGTGGTCTCAGCGTCAAGTACAGCCCCTGAGGCAAATGCTTTGGAAGCTTCGGTATATGCCGCTTCCGCCGTGGTAGGATCCACGAGCATCCATTCGGGCAGGTGGATATTAAAAACATTCTCGAGCAGGTTGTTGAAGTATCCGCTCCATGAGATCGCGACGACTATGTTTCCAATGGCGTATTCGAGGATGAGCGCCCATCCGATGATCCATGCCACGAGTTCGCCGAAAGTGACATAGGAATAAGTGTAGGCGCTTCCCGCCACCGGTACACGGCTGGCAAATTCTGCGTAACAAAGCGCACAGAAACCACAGGTAACGGCAACGATTACAAACAGCAGCGAAATACCAGGCCCGCCGTTGAAGGCTGCCTTTCCAATGGTGGAAAAGATACCCGCACCCACCACCGCAGCAATACCCAGGAAAGTGAGGTCCCGCACACCCAGCACCTTTTTCAGGCCGGCTGCATGGTCGCTTTGCCCCGCTTCATACTCTTTTTTAATCAGCTCGATCGACTTGCGCCTGAATAATGACATGTGCAGTTAGTTTACCGGAATTTCCGCATCAATAAATGCTAATGTAAGCGAATGCAGCTGAATTGCGGCAGCGCTGTGGAAAGCTGGTTAATATTCACGCTGGATCAGGAAAGCCGCGAGTTCGCGCAATGGTTGTTTTCTGGAAGATACGACTGCGATCTCATCGAGGTGGTTGAGCGCGGTGCTCAGGTATTTTTCCTTGAGCTCCGTTGCCCACTGGTCTACGTTGCAATTCCTGAATATTGAAAGTACGCGTTCCACCTTGTCTTCTTCATTTGCGGAAAGCAGGTGTTTAAGCGCCTTCCTGTCTTCGTTTGAACATACTTCCAGCGCGTGCAGCAGCAGAAAAGTCTTTTTATTCTGGCGGATATCGCCACCAAGGTCCTTACCAACCTTCCCGGGATCCCCGAATGCATCGAGGTAATCGTCCTGGACCTGGAAAGCTATGCCCAGGTTTTTACCGAATTCATACAAGTGCTGCCTGTTGCCTTCCCCGGCTCCGCCAATGATCGCACCGGTACGGAGGCTGGCAGCCAGCAGCACCGAGGTTTTCAAGGTGATCATATGGATATAATCGTCCAGGGCTACCTGTTCCTGCTTCTCGAAATCCATATCCAGCTGCTGCCCTTCACAGACCTGCCGCGCGGTCTGATTGAAGAGCGCCAGTATCTGCTTCTGGTAACCAGACTGCACCTTGTTGATATATTCATACGACTGGATCAGCATCACGTCGCCGGCCAGCAGCGCGGTACTCTCGCCGTATTTTTTGTGTACTGTTTCCATGCCCCGGCGCAGCGGAGCCGCATCCATGATATCGTCGTGTATCAGCGTGAAATTATGGAACAGCTCGATGGCAGTGGCAACATGCCAGGCATCGGGGTGAATGGTGTCGAACAATTCATTTCCCATCAGGCACATCACCGGCCTCACCCGTTTTCCGCCGATGCCCAGAAAATAGTCAGCCGGCCCGTACAAAGTTTCCGGTGAAGCGGGAAAGTGCCTGGAGTTGAATTTCTCCGCAAACAGCCGGGCCAGTTCTGCAAATTGATGCATGGATTGTTTTGGTATTACAAGACGGTAAAATTATTTCTTTCTGCGCTTCTTTGATTTCGCCACAGTTTCTTCCTCTTCATTGTCTTTGGTTGCGTCGATCACCCATTCGTAATCGAGTTGCCTTTTGGTAAGGTTAGCCGCAACCACGCGGATCCATACCTTGTCTCCCATCTTAAAACGCCTTCCGCTTCTTCTTCCCACGAGGCTGTAATCGCCTTCCAACAGCCTGAAATCGTCGTAATCACTCAGGCTCACTACGGAGACGAGGCCTTCGCATTTATGCGCCACGGTTTCTACCCAGAATCCGAAGCCCGCTACCCCGCTGATCACGCCTTCGAAAACATCACCGAGGAACTGGCTCATGAATTCCACCTGCTTGTATTTGTTTGCAGCGCGCTCCGTTTCCATGGCCGCCCGTTCCCGCTCACTGCAATGCCGGCATTTCTCCTCCATCTTTTTATCGATGACCGGTTGCTGCGACAGTATCGATTCAAGTACGCGGTGCACGATCACGTCCGGGTAACGCCGTATGGGCGATGTAAAATGGCAGTAATGCGGGAAAGCAAGACCATAGTGGCCGATGTTATCGGAGGTGTACACGGCTTTTGCCATGGTACGGATACCGAGCTGTTCCAGCACGTGCTGCTCCGGTCTTCCCTTCACATCGTCAAGCATCTGGTTGAAGCTGCGGGCGATCGCTTCGGGTGAGCTGATGTCGAACTTATGGCCGTATTTCCTTGCGAATGCGATAAAAGGAGTGAGCTTCTCTTCGTCGGGCACGTCGTGCACGCGGTATGCAAAGGGCACTTCTTTTTTGTTCACCTTTATCTTGCTCACGCTTTCCGCAACCGTTTTATTCGCCAGTAACATGAATTCCTCGATCAGCTGGTGCGCTTCCTTGCTTTCCTTGACCACGATGCCGATCGGTTTGCCTTTTTCATCCAGCCTGAACCGGATCTCCTGCGAGGAGAAGTTAATAGCGCCTTTCGAAAAGCGCTTTTTACGCAGCCGTTGGGCGATGTCGTTCAGCAACAGAATTTCCTCCGCGTACAAACCCGCCCCGGATTCTATTATCTCCTGCGCGTCTTCATAACTGAAGCGATGATTGGAGTGGATCACTGTTTTACCCAGCCAGTATTGCTTTACCTCTCCTTTCTGGTTCATCTGGAAAATCGCCGAAAAGGTGAATTTGTCTTCGCCGGGGCGTAATGAGCAGAGTTCATTCGAGATCGTTTCCGGCAACATGGGGTTTACCCGGTCGGGAAGGTAAACCGAGGTGGCGCGCTTGTAAGCTTCTTCATCCAGCTGTGTACCAGGCTCTACATAATAGCCCACGTCGGCTATGTGAACGCCGATCTCATAGGTGCCGTGTTTCAACGGACGTATCGAGATAGCGTCGTCAAAGTCCCTTGCATCGGCCGGGTCGATTGTAAAGGTGAGAATCTCCCGGCAGTCTTTCCGTTTCCTGATCTCCGCAGCGCTCAGTACCGCCGGCAGTCTTTCTGCCTCTTCAATCACATCATCGGGGAAAGTAAGCGGGAACCCGTTCTCTGCGAGTAGTTCCTGCATCGCCGCATCATTCTCGTCTTCTTCCGACATCACCTTCACTACCGCGCCGATGGGCTTTTTGTCCGTTTTATCCCAGCGCACCAGCTTCACCATTACCCGGTCTTTGTCTTTGGCATTACCGACCGCATCAAGGGGCACATAAAAATCCGGCATGGGCTTATCTGAGTCGGCGATAAAAAAAGCATAATTCGCGGAGATCTGAAGATGACCTACAAACTCGGTCTGCTTGCGGGCGGTTACCTCAACCACTCTTCCCTCTCGTTTGGCTGACCGTTCATTCTGCTTGATAACCTTTACCAGCACCTCGTCGCCATTCATAGCAGTATTGAAATTCAGCGGGCGGATCAGGATGTCGTCCTTTCCGTCACCAATCACGGCATAGCCCACACCCGAGCGGGTTATTTCGAGTACTCCTTTCAGCGTTTGGGGACCGCGGTGAGCCTTACCAGTGTGCGCTTTCGTTTTCGTTTTTTTCCTGGCCATTTACCGGTTTTTAAAGTTTCGAATAAACGAGATCACTAACTCATCAAATTTCCTGCCTTCCGCGAAAAGGAACCGGTGCCGGATCGGCAACACATAAAGGGGCAGGTCCCCGATCTCCTGGCGGAACTTCAGGAAACGCATGGCGTCTTTCTCCGTGGTTATGATGAAACCCGAAGGAGCGTCCATCCGTGCAAAACGTCGCTTTATTTCCCGCAGGTCGTCGATGCTGAAAATGTGGTGATCGGAATAATCCATCTGGTAATAGGTCTGCGCCTGATCGAAGATGTATTGTTTCAGCGGTTGCGGGTTGGCAATTCCACAGACAAGCAGTATTTCATCCGCCTGCGTGATCTGCCGCGTGGCTTTTGAAGCGATGTGATAAGGCAGGCCGTATTCTATCGTGGTAAAGAAAACCTGCTGGTGCGGATACGGTTGTATTTCACGTATCGTTTTCCGCTTCATTTCAATCGTAAGCTCAGCCGGGCATTTGGTCACCACAATGATGTCTGCCCGCTTATAACTCCCGCGCTGGTCACGCAGATCGCCGGTAGGCAGGAAAATATCGTCGGAGAAAAGATTGGAAAACTCCGTGAGCAGGATATTGAGCCCGGCGATAACGGCACGATGCTGAAATGCGTCATCGAGGATGATGGCTTCCAGTTCGGGCCTGTCGTGCAGCAGCTGGGGCACTGCGTCCAGTCTTTCCTCTCCTACAGCAACCGCCGCATCGGGAAATTTCAGGTGAAACTGCATGGGTTCATCGCCTATCTCGAGTGCGGTGGTGCGGTCTCCCGCCAGTACATAACCTTTGGTTTTTCTCTTATAGCCCCGGCTCAATGTACCTACCCGAAACTCTTTATGCAGCAGGTTCACCAGGTATTCCACCATCGGCGACTTACCGGTACCGCCCACCGCCAGGTTGCCAACGCAGACCAGCGGGAAATTGAACCTTGCCGATTTCAGGTAGCCTTTATCATACAGGAAATTGCGTATGATGATCACCAGACCGTAGAGCAACGCAAAAGGCAGGAGTAAAACCCTGAAAGATTTTAAAAACAATGCATTCAGATTCATCTACTGGTTCATTTACCTTTTGCAGTTCCGGCCCGGCCGCTCAGCCGAATTCTATCACTTCGCCGGGTGTGATACAGACGGTCAAAGGTATATCAAATTGATGGGTATCGCTGATCAGTTCCACCGGGTCGAAGTACGAGAACGCAAGCTTTGGAACATCGGGCCTGCAGCCCGCAAGGAAGCGGTCATAATAACCTTTGCCGAAGCCAACGCGGTAACCGCGCCTGTCACAGATCAGCATGGGCACAAATACAAGGTCAATATCCTGCGGTTCAACCGGCTCACCATTTACCGGTTCTTCCACGCGGAAACTGCTCAGTTCAAAACGGGTTTCATCGGTTACCGCCAGCGCTTTCATATCACCATCCGCGGCGGTTACCGGGAAGCAGGTCTTAAGACCGGGCATCATATGCGACAGGAACCTGGTGAAGAGCCAGGTATTCGGTTCGGCGTGTGTTTCACTCGGGCAGTAAGACATCAGCATCTGCAGCGCAGGGAACCGCAGCTTCTGAAACTGGATAAGCAGGAGATCATCCAGTTTATTCCGTTCTTTATCGGTAAGCAGGCTGCGTTTTTCGCGGTATATTTTTCTTAGCTCGGCTTTTGTCATCCTGCAAAGTAAAAGGATAAGCCATCAGGACGCGGTGAAAAAGCTGAATACGGTAGTTCCGTAGTTGCGCATGGAAGAAAACCCTGCGAATTGCTGGTAGTCATTTCTCGGGGTGTGCTCGAGTACGAAGATGCCACCCGGTGCAATGAGCTGTTTGCTCACGATGATCTTCGGTATCTCATCAATGCTTCCCAGCGCGTAGGGCGGTCCCGCAAAAATGAAATCGAATTTTTCAGTGCAACTGTCCAGGAAACTGAAGATGTCCATCTTCAGCACTTTTGTTCCCTCCATGCCCAGCATCTCCACATTCTTTTTGATAAAAGCATGCATCTGCGGGTCTTTTTCCACGATGGTGAGGTCAGCGGCACCTCGGGAAGCGAGTTCATAACTGATCGCTCCGGTACCCCCAAAAAGATCGAGCGTTTTGATTCCCTCGAAACTGATGCGATTCTGGAGAATATTGAAAAGTCCTTCTTTGGCTATGTCGGTCGTTGGCCTGGTATGCGGCATTCTGGATGGAGGTGATATCCTCCGCCCGCCCCATTTACCTGAAATGATCCTCATGACAACAGGTTGAAAAACGGAGTGAAGTAATGTGCGGGGTGTTCACCCTGATCAGCTGCCCCGGCGATCTGCGGTTCAACATCTTTGAAGTACCAGTTGATCATCCGGTACAATCCTGAACCGGTGTCGATAATGCCGGAAATATGCAGCGTTTTGTCCGCCATCACGATGTCGAGCTGCCTGCAGGTGTTGGAAATATCGAACAGGACGTCCGCATCGGTAACCGATTTGAACCCGCGTACCAGTTTCAGCTGGCGGTTGCTCACGGCAATGATGTTGAACCCGGACCGGTAAAATGTTACCCCGAGGTAGTCATCATACTGCAATGCCTGTTCGGCCAGGCGGGAATGCAGGTGCCGGCGCGTTACGGCTCTGAATCTTTTGCTGATGAGCTCCTGCCAGTCGGCTTCGGTGCGATACACGTTGACGATACCGGGAGAAACATTCACATTCTCCATGATCACGCTGGCACCGGGTCTGCTGCCGAAAGAAAGGTCGAGCAGTTCAGCCGCGACAGTGGTATTAAATTGTCCCGCGGGTACCAGTACTTTCTCCGGCAGGTTTAAAAAACAGCTGGTCTCGCTGAATGTTTTATGCATCAGCGCGGAGGCAGCTTCAACAGCGGCGAGCGCCTCGTGCATTGCCGATTCATCAGTTTCGAAATATTCCAGCGCCGAAACCTTTCCCGCCCTGCCTGTCACCAGTACCATGTAATCCTCTCCTATTTCTACGGCAAGTTGCTCATCCAGCAACTCCACATCATTATACAGGCTGTAAATTTTCTGCGCCATAACTGATATTCCGCTGCAATGATACTAAAAATAATTCCCGGCTGTCCCTGCGCCTGCTTTAGTTTTGCGCCGCATGACCACCACAGCCGGCAATACTGATCTCCGTGTACAGGTAACCAACCGCAACATCCTGAAGATTGCGCGGCCTATCACTGCCGCGATGTTCATCCCGAACATTAATTTCATTACGAATAACGTATTCCTGGGCGGACTCGGACAAAAGGAACTGGCTGTGGCGGGGATCACCGGTGTTTATTACCTCATATTCGCATTGATCGGCCAGGGACTGAACAACGGTCTGCAATCGCTTATTTCCCGGCGGGCAGGTGAGTCGCGCATCGATGACATCGGGAAATTGTTTGTAAACGGTATTCTTGTATCGGTATGCATTGCCGCGGCAGGCATAATTCTCACTTATACGGTTACTCCTTCCATACTGAAGTTTGCGCTGCGTTCGGAAGAAAACGAGAAGATGGCTACGGGTTTCCTGAACATACGCATCTGGGGGCTTGTGTTCCTGTATATCTACCAGATGCGTAATGCACTGCTGGTAGGAATCAGCCAGACGAAGCTGCTGTTCATCGCTGCGCTCGCGGAAACGATCACAAATATTGTATTTGACTATGCACTGATATACGGCCATTTCGGATTTCCTGCCATAGGTTTCAACGGGGCTGCTTATGCGTCTATCATCGCGGAGTTCGTCGGGATGATCATCATCTTTGTTGTAATCCATATCCGGGGGATCGGCAAACAGTTCGGACTGTTCAGCCACCTCCACTTCAGCAAAACGCATTTTTCACTGATATTAAAAGTGTCGGCACCGCTGATGCTGCAGTTTGCGGTGAGCCTGGTGAGCTGGGAATTTTTCTACATCCTGATTGAACACCATGGCGATCAGCAACTCGCCATATCCAATGCGATGCGTAATGTATTCGGGTTCTTTGGCTGTTTCAGCTGGGCTTTCGCAGCTGCCAGCAATGCAATGGTGAGTAACGTCATCGGGCAGGGACTGTATGAAAAAGTGCCGGAACTCATCCGGCGTATCATGCGACTGAGTTTCGCTTTTTCCGCGTTGGTCTGCGTGATCATTAATATCATTCCGGCCCAGTTCCT
>DASVBM010000443.1:0-6724 GCA_036375835.1 Chitinophagaceae bacterium
AGGTTACGTGAATTTCTCCGGTAAAGACTTCACTGTTGGAAGCACTACATTTAAAGCTTCTTCTACTTATCTGATTCCGCTGAAAGCCGGTTACCGTTTGAACCTCGGCGAAGGTGGATTCAACATCGAGCCGCAGCTTGGTTACTCTGTAGGCAAAGGCGGTGGCGGTGGTTTCACATATGCCGGTAACATCGGTTATATGATCAACAACCAGTTCGATATTGCTGCACGTTATGAAGGTGTATCTAAAGATGGCAGCTCACTTTCGTTCATCGGACTGAGAGTAGCTTACAGCTTCGGACTTTAATTTTTTCTGAAGTAATTAATAAAGGAAGCCGGCAATGCCGGCTTTTTTTTATGTTGTCCCTCGCGGAACTGAACACTATTGAGACAGGGTTGCCAACCTTTGAAAGGTTCGCGATCCTTCCTGAACACCGAATCGGCCTCCGGCTGCATCGATCATCCGCAGGCTTTGCTGACTCCACTGACTTCCGCTGACAATTCGTATTAAAATCCATTCCCACCAACAAACCGCCTAACGCCTATCGCTGACTCTGCTGACTTCGCTGACCCCACTGGCTTTCGCTGACAATTTGTATTAAAATCCATTCACTCACCAACAATCCGCCAAACCGCCTAACGCCTATCGCCTTTCTCTGACTCCGCTGACTTTCGCTGACTGCACTGACTCTGCTGACAATCTGTATTAAGATCCATTCCCCCACCGCCTAACGCCTCACCCCGGCTGTTAACTATTAAAACTATCGTTTCCCACTTCGTTTAATCAGGAAGAAAATAATAAAAAACAAAAGAAACGCCCCTGTTCCAATCAGCGCGTACATCGGATAGGTGATCGCAATGATGGTCCCCACGAAAAGGTAGGCGAGGATAAATATTACCGGCATTAATGGGTACAACTTCATGGAATAAATACCGGTACCATCCAGGTGACGCGTTCGTTTACGCAGCAAAAAGATAGCCGCAGCAGATGTAGCCATGCCTATGGAATCGAGGAATATCGTAAAGCTGAGAATCTTGTCGAACCGGTCTGCGAAGAACAGCACCACCACACATACGGTAGCGAATACAGTAAGGCTCACGGTGAGCACATCGCGTTTTTCATCTTTACGTTTGAATACCGCGGGCAATATGCCGTCGTCGCTCATGGCATACATCACCCGGGGATTACTGAGCAGTGATACATTCACATATGCCAGTACGGCGATAAAAAGGAGCACCGATGCAACGTGCTTGCCAGTAGGACCAAACATCCGCTCCGCGATGATCGAAGCGATGCCGGTGGTGTTCTTCAGCTCCTCGAATCCGATCACTTTATAGTAGGCATAGCTGGCCAGGAGGTATAGCGTGATGATGACCAGGATGCCGGCGAAGATGCCGCGGGGAATATTCCTTCGCGGATTTTCAATCTCTTCACCAAAATTGATCGTTTGCTGGTACCCTCCATAGGTGAAGGAAGTTGCTTTCAACGCAACGCCAAATGACAACACTACCGCCCACAGACTGCTATCCGACGGCGGAACTATGGGCTTTGGATTCTGGTTGTAGAGCGAAGGAAAAAATAATGACCCGATCAGTACCAGCAGCATCGCGATCTTGATAAGCATCAACACGTTTTGTGTGCGTGAACTCATCCGCAGTCCCATCATGTTCACACCATAAAAAACAATGATCGCTGCCATTGCCAGCATCGCGGTAGAAAGGTCGCCCGGTTTCTCAAATACCAGTTGGGTAATGTATTCACTCCCGATCAGCGCCACGCCGCTTACAGAGGCGGCGTTCGAGATGAGGATGATGCAGTTGATGGCGAAAGCCACAGACGGATGGTAGGCATAGGAAAATACTTTGTAATAGCCGCCGGTTACGGGGTAGCGCGAGCCGATCTCCGCATAGGTGAGTGCACCGCAAAACGCAACGATGCCACCCGCTACCCAGGCGCCAAAAAAAATACCGGGATTCATTGCCGCGATGGCGGCGTCTTTTGAGGTACGGAAAATCCCCATGCCGATCACAAGACCGATTACGATCATTGTGAGTGAAAACAGTCCAAGTTTTGGTTTCGATGCCATGCAATGCAGTTGTCTTTTAAATGTAGCAAAGTTTTAAACATCGGCCCGCCACGTGTTTATAAACATATTTCCAAATGCGTTGCGGCGGCTTACATTTGCAACAGATCCGGTTTCGGAATGGAGTTGATGCAGGACAGTTTCATCGCTGCCCGCACCGCTCCAGATACGATTTAAGGGAAATCCGGTGTAACTCCGGTGCTATCCCCGTAGCTGTAAGCCTGGTGAAACGAACAACGGTTCTGTTTCATTCTGCTGGTATTACCACTGTCCGCCCCGCGGATGGGAAGGTCCCGCAACACAGGCAAGCCAGAAGACCTGCCGAATCAAAAATTTTATCACTGAGCTTTCGGGAGAAAAGCCGGAGATGCACCGCTGTTCTTCACCGGACGCTGGTACCGTTTCCAACTTTCATTTTCGGAGGTTCATAAACAACTCATTTGCTTATGAACAGAACCATTTCATTCATCGCCCTGCTTGCAGCACCTTTCACCGCATCGGCACAACAGGGCGACAGCAGTACCACCCATTTATTAGACGAAGTGACCGTTACCGCCAGTCGCAGCACCGAACACATACGTGCCACGCCCCGCAGCGTTTCGGTGATCACCGCCGCAGACATCAATCGCCTGCCCTACCAGAACCTGGCAGACCTGCTGCAGCAGTTCGAAGGGATTTATATTCCGGGTACGCACCAGAACCCCGGTGCGCTGCAAAGTGTTTACCTGCGTGGTGCCGATAGCAGGCAGGTGCTGGTGTTGGTTGACGGCATCCGGCTAAGCGACAACTCTTCTCCAGACAATGCCCTTGACTTCAGTGAGATCTCGCTGGCCGATATAGAACGCATTGAAATCGTACGCGGCGCCCAGGGTACGCTCTATGGAAACTCAGCTGTAGGTGGTGTGATCAATATTATCACGCGGAAGTCCGCAGCAAAGAAACTGAAACTCGACGCCAGCGTACAGGCGGGAAATTACGGCGAAAACCACAACAGCCTGCAGGCACAGCTCGGCGCTACTTATACAATGAAGAGCGGTTTCTTTGCCGGCGGCTCATTCCTGCATAATACCGTTAACGGGATGAATTCAGTGGTCAGTCCGGGCAACGCCGGTTTTTTCATCGGCGAAGAAGACGATTTCAAAAAAACTGACTGGAGCATCAAATCAGGTTATAAGCGGGATGGCTGGGAGGCTTACCTGTCATACCGCAACGCATTCCAGGAAAGCGATCTCGATGACGGACCTTTTATGGACGACGAAAACTACGTTATCAATACAAGAAGGCAGCTGATCACCTGGGGAGTTGATAAAAAACTCAACCCTCGTCTCGCGCTCAGGTTGTTTGGTGGATATACCCGGTTGCGCAGGTATAATTTCGACGACTCTTCACTTGTATCCAAAAACCCGGACAGCTACGACGGCGCTGTGCTGGAAGCTGGTTACACCGGTAAAAACCTGACTAACGAAGCCCAGTTCAACTATGCCTGGAAACAGTTGAAACTGGTTGGCGGACTGGGATACCTGTCCGACAAAATGAACGTAAACAGCAGGTACCACAATTATGCATTTGGCTTCGGCACTGAAACCAACTACGACACCGTAGGTATTCATTCAAACACAGGCTTTGCTTACCTGCATGCCTCGCAAGCTACCGTCCTTGGGAAAAACACCCTCCAGCTTGCAGGCGGCCTCCGTTACAGCAACCACAGCAGGTTCGGCAGTTTTGTAAGCTATGAACTGGCGCCTTCCTTCCGGTTCGGAGAAAATACCACTGTCTATGTCAACTGGTCCACCGGCTTCAATGCACCCAGCCTTTACCAGTTGTTCGGTCCTGAGACCAATTACACATCCGGCATCAGCCGCGGTTTTGCTGACCTTAAACCGGAAGAAAGCACGAGCATGGAAGCCGGTATTAAGTTCGAACCATGGGACTGGTTGGCCCTTCGTGCCACAGCATACCGGAACAAGGTGGAGCAGGCGATAGACTATGTTTACCTCTGGGATAAATCGAAGTCCGTACAGTCACTCAGCTTCAGTGATTTTATGGGTGATACCTATCTGAACGTGGGAACCCAGCTGAACAAAGGAATTGAAGCCGGCGCCGATATAACAGCCGGCAAAGCCTGGGAACTGCATACCAATTTTTCCTGGAACAATGGAACACTCCGCTATAACCCTTCCACCATCAATACAGGAAAAACACGGGGACACCACGTGCAGTTGTACAGCAATGGCGCCTTCCTCTCCAACACGGTGGAGGACCGCAGTGTTCGCCGCCCTTCAATTACCGGCAACGCCATGCTTGTTTTTAAACTGAAGCAACAATGGCGCTTTACTGCCGAAGCAAGGTATGTCGGTGATCGGAGGGACGTTTATTACGACTGGACACTTGGCCCCTTTGGCGCGCTGGGAAAACTCGACGTGGCCGATTACACCCTTTTTAATTTCTCAGCCCGGTACCGGCTGAACAAACAACTGCATTTCGCCGCGGAGGTGTTTAATCTCTTCAACAGGAAGTACACCGAACTGCAGGGCTTTGCAACAAGGCCGAGATATGGGCAGCTGACGATTCAGTTTTCGATGTGATATTTTCTCCCGCGCAACCATGCTTCACCGCGAACGCTGCGTCCATTGATTTTTCCGGACGCAGCGTCGCAGGGGAGGCGCAAAGCATACCAGGCGCCCCACTCTCCGCCATTTAACCCGTTAAGCAGTAACCGCAACCGGCTATATCCTGATATTCGCAATTCAGCAATAAATTTGCTTAAACCAGTTGCATGAACTTCAACATCGACGCATTACTCACGGTAACGTTCACGTTGTTCGCGGTTATTGATGTGATCGGTTCTATACCACTGCTGATCTCGCTTAAAGAAAAAATGGGTGGTATTCGTTCTTTATCCGCCACCCTGCTCTCCGGCGCCCTGATGATCCTGTTTCTTTACCTGGGAGAACCGTTCCTCAGCATGATGGGTGTTGACGTGCGTTCGTTTGCCGTTGGGGGCTCTATCGTCATCTTTTTACTCGGGCTGGAAATGGTACTCGGGCACGAGATATTTAAAAGCGAACAGGATATCCGCTCCGGCACACTGGTACCGATCGCCTTTCCCATTATTGCCGGTTCGGGAACCCTCACCACGGTGATGTCGCTGAAAGCAAACTATGAAGAGCTTTACATCCTGCTGGGCATTCTGCTCAACCTGATTGGCGTTTACCTGGTGCTGATCTCACTTCGGTGGATTGAGCGGGTACTGGGAAAAGCTGGTTTGCTGGCGGTGAGGAAATTCTTCGGTGTCATCCTGATCGCCATTGCCGTGAAGATATTCAGTACTAACCTGCCGGCGTTCGGTGAAACGCATTGATAAGTCCCGCCTGTCAGGGTGATGAATCATGCACTCTGTCCTACCGGGGTCTCTCACAGAGGACCCCGGGTACACCTCTGTCCTACCGGGTCTCTCGCAGAGGACCCCGGGCACACCTCTGTCTTACCGGGGTCTCTCGCAGAGGACCCCGGGTTCACCTCTGTCCTACCGGGGTCTCTCGCAGAGCACCCCGGGTACACCTCTGTCTTACCGCTTCTCTCGCAGAGGACCCCGGGTTCACCTCTGTCTTACCGCTCTTTGTCCTACCGGGGTCTCTCGCAGAGGACCCCGGGTATACCACTGTCCTACCGGGTCTCTCGCAGAGGACCCCGGGTATACGGATTCTTTCTGTCTTACCGGGGTCTCTCACAGAGGACCCCGGGTACACGGATTCTTTCTGTCTTACCGGGGTCTCTCGCAGAGGACCCCGGTATACCGATCGTTCTCTCCGGCACTAGCCCTATGTTGCGGGAAAATATTAAATTTAATTGTGCCTGTTCGTTTTCAACATAGTGATGAGGCCAGTTTATATTTTATAACCTTTACATGCTTCGAATGGTTACCACTATTTCAGGTTACCAACAGTTACGATTTAATCTATCGTTGGTTTGAATACCTTAAAAAGAAAAAGAAAATTCAAGTAACGGGCTTTGTCATCATGCCGAATCATCTGCATTCCATTTTTTTCTTTCCGGAAAAAGGATTCTCGTTGAATAAAATAATTGGAAATGGCAAGCGCTTCATTGCATATGACGCACTCAGGCGGCTACAAAGCCAAAACGAAGACAAGATATTAGCCAGACTGTCGGAGGCAGTTTCAAACAATGAAAAAAACAAAGGGCAACTGCATAAATTTTTTAATGATAGTTTCGACGCCAAACCGATAGAAAGCGAATGGTTTTTTTACCAAAAGCTGGAGTATATGCATTTAAATCCGGTTAGAGGAAAGTACAACCTTGTTGACGATTGGAGGGAATATGAACATTCCAGTGCATCTTTCTATGAATTAAATAAAGTATATCATTTTACCCCTGTACACTATATGGATCTCGGTTGACCCTATTGCATTTCCACTCCTGTTCCTTCATAGTATCTATCCCCGGGGTCCTCTGCGAGAGACCCCGGGGTGACACAAATTCAGTACTAACCTACCTGCGTTCGGAGAAACGCATTGATAAGTTCCGCCTATCAGGGTGATGAATCATACACGCGATCTCAACCGGTCAGCAATGACCAACCTGCCCGTCCCGGCGTGTATGGCTCGTGTTTTCGACGAAAT